>NZ_JUNW01000055.1:0-170158 GCF_001075675.1 Streptococcus oralis | reverse complement strand
GGTTTGCTAAATCGTTAGGTCGGGTAACCGGCGCGGGGGTTCGAATCCCCCATTCTCCGTTAGATGAACCCCGTGTTTTTCTAAACTAATCTACTTGGAGGTGTTCTCCAAGAGTAAATTTTCATAAAGAGGTGAAACATGAAAAAGATTAAGTTACTAAGTATCTTAGCACTCTCAACAGTTGTCTTGGGTGCATGTTCCGCATTTTCTAATCAGTCATCTGAAGCTTCTTCTGATAACAAGGAGAATACGGAACAAGTTGAGAAGAAGGATGAAGCAGCAGAAGTTAAAGAAAAAGTTACAAAAGATGCTGAAATTCTCTTAGACTCAGTTCTTACTAGCGACTCTGCTCGATTTAAGAAGATTTATGGCGACACTTATGAAAAATGGACTGAGGCCGTGTTTGCAGTTCAAACAAGTGAAAAAATCAAAGAAGAAGGGCTTTCACCTGCGTCTACTTACTCAGTACAATGGCACAAAGATTTCCCTGTAGAAACTCCAGAAGAAACCATTTCAGGTTTCTTGAAGATGAGACGTAGATTATATCAAGATATCGGTTCTTACACTGTTAAAGACGTGAAGGTTGATGAATCAGGAAATACAGCGACTGTTACTTTTAACTCTAAGAAGTTACACTCTAAAGGATTGGCTTCATCTACAAGGGAAGTTCTCACTACTCTTATTGGAGGTGTTGATAACCTAGGTAAATACAATCAAGCTGGTTCAAACGTTGACATCAAGCGTTACCAAACATTGGTTTCTTACTGGATTTTTGAGCATCTATTCAAGAAAGATTTCTCAACCTACAGTGACGTTGACCCTAACTTAGCTCATACACCTTTCACTACTGGTGATTTTGATACTGAAATCAAACTAACCAAGGATAAGGATGGAAACTGGCTGATTTCTCAAGAAGATTACCGTACTTTGGCGACAGAGTTGCTTGATGATACAGAAGGTTATGATAAAATTGTCCGTAAAAACTCAACTAAGTCTAATGATAAATCAACAGACAAGTCTTCAGATAAATCTTCAAACAAATCCACTGATAAATCAACAGACAAATCTTCAGATAAAAAAGATAAAAGCAATATCTAATCCTAAGATTTAAAAGAAAAACAAGTAGTCTTAATAAACTACTTGTTTTTTTATGAATTAGGATACAAAAATGTGGTGTGATAGTTAGAGTAACTCAGCCTTTCATTCCTATATATTGTTCTTAGAGCGATGAAAAAACTGCATTGAGGTGCAGTTTTTCTTTTTTCTACGGAAGACATGGGATTCGAACCCACGCACGCTATTACACGCCTACCGCGTTTCCAACACGGCCTCTTAAGCCTCTTGAGTAATCTTCCAATACTTACTCAAATAGTCTACCATAAAGCCACTTATCTTGCAATAAAAATGTTGGAAATAAGAAAAATGATAGAATTTGAAAGAAAATGACAAAAATTGCTTGACTTTACCAGAAATTGTGCTAGAATGAATAGTGTAAACGATAACAGGAGGTGGTTTGATGTTAAAAACTGAGCGGAAGCAACTGATTTTAGAAGAGTTAAATCAACATCATGTAGTTTCCCTAGAAAAATTGGTTAGTCTATTAGAAACATCAGAATCGACAGTACGAAGAGATTTGGATGAGTTGGAGGCAGAAAACAAGCTTCGCCGTGTGCATGGTGGAGCAGAATTGCCCCACTCCTTGCAGGAAGAAGAAACCATCCAAGAAAAATCTGTCAAAAACCTTCAAGAGAAGAAGTTACTTGCTCAAAAAGCAGCCTCTCTTATCAAGGAACAAGATGTTATCTTTATTGATGCTGGAACGACAACTGCTTTTTTAATCAGGGAATTGGTTAATAAGAATATCACAGTTGTGACCAATTCCATTCACCATGCGGTTCAGTTGGTTGAAAAACAGATTCCAACTGTCATGGTTGGAGGAAGTGTCAAGATGGCAACAGATGCATGTATCGGTGGAGTTGCTCTTAACCAAATCAATCAATTGCACTTTGACCGTGCCTTTATCGGGATGAATGGTGTAGACGATGGTTATTATACGACTCCTGATATGGAGGAGGGAGCCGTTAAGCGTGCTATTTTAGAGAATGCCAAACAAACCTATGTCTTGGTCGATTCGTCAAAGATTGGTCAAACTTGCTTTGCCAAGGTAGCACCACTTAAACGCGCTATTGTCATCACAAGTCAAGGGCATGAGCTCTTGCAAGCTATTAAGAAGAAAACGGAGGTAATAGAAGTATGATTTATACAGTCACACTTAATCCATCCATAGACTATATCGTGCGCTTGGACCAAGTTCAAGTCGGCAGTGTCAATCGTATGGACAGTGATGATAAGTTTGCTGGTGGGAAAGGAATTAATGTCAGTCGTGTTTTGAAGCGTTTGGATATTCCTAATACTGCGACTGGATTTATCGGAGGATTTACTGGTAAATTTATCACAGATACCCTTTCAGAGGAAGAAATCGAAACTCGTTTTGTCCAAGTAGCAGAAGATACTCGTATCAATGTCAAGATTAAAGCAGACCAAGAAACAGAAATCAATGGAACAGGTCCAAATGTGGAACCAGCTCAGCTGGAAGAATTGAAAGCTATTTTGTCTAGTTTGACAGCAGATGATACGGTTGTGTTTGCGGGTTCGAGTGCTAAGAATCTAGGTAATGTTATTTACAAAGATTTGATTGCCTTGACACGCCAGACTGGTGCGCAAGTGGTTTGTGACTTTGAAGGACAGACCTTGATTGATAGTTTGGACTACCAGCCACTTTTGGTTAAACCAAACAATCACGAGCTTGGAGCTATCTTTGGAGTGAAACTCGAAAGTTTAGATGAAATCGAGAACTATGCTCGTGAGTTACTAGCTAAAGGTGCACAAAACGTCATCATCTCTATGGCTGGAGACGGTGCCCTTCTTGTCACATCTGAGGGAGCTTACTTCGCTAAACCTATCAAGGGAACAGTCAAAAATTCAGTCGGGGCTGGTGACTCTATGGTCGCTGGATTTACAGGTGAATTTGTCAAATCAAAAGATGCAGTAGAAGCCTTCAAATGGGGGGTAGCTTGTGGAACGGCAACGACCTTCTCGGATGACTTGGCAACAGCGGAATTTATTAAAGAAACATATGAAAAAGTTGAGGTAGAAAAACGATGAAAATTCAAGACCTATTGAGAAAAGATGTCATGTTGTTGGATTTACAGGCAACTGAAAAAACAGCTGTCATCGAAGAGATGATTAAAAGCTTGGTAGATCACGGTTATGTGACAGATTTTGAAACCTTTAAAGAAGGAATTTTGGCGCGTGAAGCTCTCACTTCCACTGGTTTGGGTGACGGAATTGCTATGCCTCACAGCAAGAACTCTGCTGTAAAAGAAGCGACCGTTCTTTTTGCTAAGTCAAACAAGGGTGTTGACTATGAGAGTTTGGATGGGCAACCAACTGATCTCTTCTTCATGATTGCGGCACCAGAAGGTGCTAATGATACTCACTTGGCAGCCTTAGCAGAATTGTCTCAATACCTGATGAAAGATGGCTTTGCGGATAAACTTCGTCAAGTAACTTCGCCTGATCAAGTGATTGAGCTCTTTGACCAAGCTTCGGAAAAAACAGAAGAAGCTGCTGTGGTTGAACCTGCAAATAAAGGTGGAGACTTCCTTGTAGCTGTAACAGCATGTACTACAGGAATTGCTCATACCTACATGGCACAAGAGGCCTTGCAAAAAGTTGCAGCTGAAATGGGTGTTGGTATCAAGGTTGAAACCAACGGTGCTAGCGGTGTTGGTAACCAACTAACTGCAGAGGATATCCGCAAGGCTAAAGCTGTTATCATCGCTGCTGACAAGGCTGTTGAGATGGATCGTTTCGATGGAAAACCTTTGGTTAACCGTCCAGTTGCAGACGGTATCCGTAAGACTGAAGAATTGATCAACTTGGCTCTTTCAGGAGACGCTGAAGTTTATCGTGCTGCTAATGGAGCAAAAGCTGCAACAGCATCTAATGAAAAACAAAGTATCGGTGGTGCTTTCTACAAACACTTGATGAGTGGTGTATCTCAAATGTTGCCATTCGTTATCGGTGGTGGTATCATGATTGCCCTCGCCTTCTTAATCGACGGAGCTTTTGGTGTGCCACAAGATAGTCTTGGCAATCTCGGATCCTACCATGAACTAGCTTCTATGTTCATGAAAATTGGTGGAGCAGCCTTTGGCTTGATGCTTCCAGTTTTTGCAGGATACGTAGCCTACTCTATCGCTGAAAAACCAGGTTTAGTAGCTGGTTTCGTTGCTGGTGCTATTGCTAAAGAAGGTTTTGCCTTTGGTAAAATTCCTTATGCTGCAGGTGGTGAAGCAACTTCTACTCTTGCAGGTGTCTCATCTGGTTTCCTAGGTGCCCTTGTTGGTGGATTTATCGCAGGAGCCTTGGTTCTTGCTATCAAGAAATACGTTAAAGTTCCTCGTTCACTTGAAGGTGCTAAATCAATCCTTCTCTTGCCACTTCTTGGAACAATCTTGACTGGATTTGTCATGCTAGCTGTTAACATCCCGATGGCAGCAATCAACACTGCTATGAATGACTTCCTTGGCGGTCTTGGGGGAGGTTCAGCTGTCCTTCTTGGTATCGTTCTTGGGGGCATGATGGCTGTTGATATGGGTGGACCAGTCAACAAAGCTGCTTATGTCTTTGGTACAGGTACGCTTGCAGCGACTGTTTCTTCAGGTGGTTCTGTAGCTATGGCAGCAGTTATGGCTGGAGGAATGGTTCCACCACTTGCTATCTTTGTCGCAACCCTTCTTTTCAAAGATAAATTTACCAAAGAAGAACGCAACTCTGGTTTAACAAACATCATCATGGGCTTGTCATTTATCACTGAGGGAGCAATTCCATTTGGTGCAGCAGACCCAGCTCGTGCGATTCCAAGCTTCATCCTTGGTTCTGCAGTAGCAGGTGGACTCGTTGGTCTTGCAGGAATCAAACTCATGGCGCCACACGGAGGAATCTTCGTTATCGCTCTAACTTCAAATGCCCTTCTTTACCTTGCCTCTGTCTTGGTTGGCGCAATTGTAAGTGGTGTGGTTTATGGTTACCTACGCAAACCACAAGCATAAAAAGGAATAGAATAGAAAGATTGTTACCATTTGGTGCAATCTTTTTCTCTATTCGAAATGGCTGTGAAATATGGTATAATAAAAGAATGGCAAACAAGAATACTACAAAAACAAGACGGAGACCGTCTAAAGCAGAACTTGAAAGAAAACAGGCTATCCAGAGGATGCTAATTTCCTTAGGAATTGCCTTATTGTTGATTATTGCAGCCCTTAAACTCGGTGCAGCAGGTGTCACTCTTTACAATCTCATTCGACTGGTGGTTGGAAGTTTGGCCTATGTGGCCATAGGCGGCCTCCTCATTTACCTTTTTCTTTTTAAATGGATCCGCAAGCAAGAGGGACTTCTGTCAGGATTTCTCTGTATCTTCGCTGGCTTACTCTTAATTTTTGAGTCCTATCTTGTCTGGAAATTTGGCTTGGAGCAGGCAGTTCTAAAAGGGACTTTGTCTCAAGTTATGACGGACCTTACTGGCATGCGGGTGACTAGTTTCGCTGGTGGAGGCCTGCTTGGTGTTGGACTTTATATCCCCATAGCCTTTCTTTTCTCCAATATCGGCTCTTACTTTATTGGGGTTCTTTTGATTCTAGTTGGGGCACTCTTGGTTAGTCCTTGGTCTATTTATGATGTCGCAGCCTTTATTGGAGTGCAGTTTAGATCCTTCATGGAAAAACAGGAACAGAGAAAACAGGAACGCTTCATCAAGAGAGAAGAAGAGAAGGCTCGCCAAGAAGCTGAAGAAGCTGCCAGAATTCAGAGAGAACAAGAAGAAAAGGATGCGCTACCGCTTCCTCCTGTAGATCCTGAAACTGGAGAAATCTTATCAGAAGTACCAGTCTACGATTTCCCACCAATTCCTGAGGAAGAATGGATTGAACCAGAGATTATCCTTCCTCAAGCTGATTTTGACGTTCCAGATGTGGAAGAAGATTTTGAGGATGAAGAGGTGCAGGTTGATTTTTCTGCTAAGGAAGCCCTCGAATACAAACTTCCAAGCTTGCAACTCTTTGCGCCAGATAAACCCAAAGATCAGTCCAAGGAAAAGAAGATTGTTCGAGAAAATATCAAAATCCTAGAAGAAACCTTTGCCAGCTTTGGTATCAAGGTGACGGTTGAACGAGCTGAAATTGGACCATCAGTTACCAAGTATGAAGTCAAACCAGCAGTCGGTGTACGGGTTAACCGCATTTCCAATCTGGCAGATGACTTAGCGCTAGCTCTAGCAGCTAAGGATGTTCGGATAGAGGCTCCAATCCCTGGTAAATCCTTAGTCGGAATTGAAGTTCCTAACTCTGAGATTGCGACTGTTTCCTTCCGTGAGCTCTGGGAACAGTCTCAAACTAAACCAGAAAATCTCCTCGAAATCCCTCTAGGTAAGGCTGTCAATGGAACTGCTCGCACCTTTGACCTTTCCAAGATGCCCCACCTACTGGTTGCAGGTTCGACGGGATCCGGGAAATCAGTCGCAGTTAACGGTATTATCGCTAGCATTCTGATGAAAGCAAGACCAGACCAGGTCAAGTTTATGATGGTGGATCCAAAGATGGTTGAGCTATCGGTTTACAACGATATTCCTCATCTCTTGATCCCAGTTGTGACCAATCCACGCAAGGCCAGCAAGGCCCTGCAAAAGGTTGTGGATGAGATGGAAAACCGTTATGAACTCTTCGCCAAGGTTGGTGTGCGAAATATCGCTGGTTACAATGCCAAGGTCGAGGAATTTAATAGCCAGTCTGAGTACAAACAAGTACCGCTGCCTTTAATTGTTGTCATTGTAGATGAGTTGGCAGACCTCATGATGGTGGCTAGCAAGGAAGTGGAAGATGCCATCATTCGTCTCGGACAGAAGGCGCGTGCTGCAGGAATTCACATGATTCTCGCAACGCAACGTCCATCGGTTGATGTTATCTCTGGTCTTATCAAGGCCAATGTTCCCTCTCGTGTGGCTTTTGCAGTTTCATCAGGTACAGATTCACGAACCATCTTGGATGAAAATGGAGCTGAAAAACTGCTCGGTCGAGGAGACATGCTCTTTAAACCAATCGATGAAAATCACCCAGTCCGTCTACAAGGATCCTTTATCTCAGATGATGATGTTGAACGTATCGTAAACTTCATCAAGGCTCAGGCAGATGCGGACTACGATGACAGCTTTGACCCAGGAGACGTCCCTGAAAATGATGGAGATTTCTCTGACGGCGAAGCTGGTGGCGATCCGCTTTTTGAAGAAGCTAAGGCTTTGGTTATCGAAACCCAGAAAGCCAGTGCTTCTATGATTCAGCGCCGTTTGTCGGTTGGATTTAACCGTGCGACCCGACTGATGGAAGAACTCGAAATGGCAGGTGTCATTGGTCCAGCTGAAGGAACCAAACCACGAAAAGTATTGCAACAATAAAAAATAGCTTCTTTCCAAATCTGGAAAGAAGCTATTTTAGTGACTACTGGTTCGTTTTAGTTTCAGAACTCGTCGTATTTGACTGTGTACCGTTATCGCTTGTTTCTTTATTTGTAGCTGGGGTAGAAGAGTCCTGAGTTGTTGTTTTCTGTTCTTCTTTTTTCTCCTCTTTCTTGTTGGATTGAGAAGTTTCTTCTTGTGGGGTATTTTCTTTAGTAGAAGTGTTATCCTTGTTAGGACTAGTGTTCTCCTGAGGGGATTCCTTTTGGATTTCTTTGACAACAGTTGTTTGGGTTGTCGTCGGTTCTTTTTTGTTGTTTTTGTTATTATCCATGGCGTTCATGATGGTGATAGTAGCAGTTATCAGACCAAGGATACTACCGATGGTAGCAATCGTTTTTTGAAAGACTGTAAACCCTTTTTTGATGTGTTCTGTTTTTGGTTTTGAAGTTCTACGATAGTTAGACATGATACTCTCCTTTAATTATGATTTATTATACCTCATTTCTTTAAAAAAATCTTAAAAAAAGAGAAACCTCCCTTTCTTGTCGCAGGTCTCTTTTCGTGATACAATAGAAGGAGTGATTTTAGAAAGCGTGAGAAAACATGATCTACTTTGATAATTCGGCGACAACCAAGCCTTATCCTGAAGCACTTGAAACTTACATGCAGGTTGCTTCAAAAATTGTAGGAAATCCGTCTAGTCTCCATCGTTTGGGAGATCAGGCAACACGAATTTTAGATGCTTCCCGGCAGCAAAATGCAGATTTGATTGGGAAGAAGAGTGATGAAATCTTCTTTACCTCAGGTGGTACAGAAGGAGATAACTGGGTCATCAAGGGGGTGGCCTTTGAAAAAGCCCAGTTTGGCAAGCACATCATCGTATCAACTATTGAACATCCAGCAGTCAAGGAGTCAGCCCTTTGGCTGAAAAGTCAAGGTTTTGAGATAGATTTTGCTCCAGTTGATAGCAGAGGATTTGTGGATGTTGAAGTGTTAGCAGATTTGATACGACCTGATACGATCCTCGTTTCCATCATGGCAGTTAACAATGAAATCGGCTCTATCCAGCCTATTGAAGCTATCTCAGAACTTTTGGAAGATAAGCCGACTATTTCTTTCCACGTTGATGCAGTTCAGGCACTTGCTAAGATTCCGACTGAAAACTATCTGACGGATCGAGTGGATTTTGCGACCTTTTCGAGCCATAAGTTTCATGGTGTCAGAGGTGTTGGCTTTGTCTACATCAAGTCTGGTAAGAGGATCATGCCTCTTTTAACAGGTGGTGGTCAAGAGGGAGACTATCGTTCGACAACTGAAAATGTTGCTGGAATTGCAGCGACAGCCAAGGCTCTCCGTTTGGCTATGGAAAATCTAGACTTATTTACTGCTAAGACAAGCCAGATGAAGGCAGTCATTCGCCAAGCCCTTCTGGATTATCCAGATATTTTTGTCTTTTCAGGTGAGGAAGACTTTGCCCCTCATATTCTGACTTTTGGGATTAAGGGGGTTCGTGGAGAAGTCATTGTTCATGCATTTGAAGACTATGATATTTTCATTTCCACAACCTCTGCTTGTTCGTCCAAGGCTGGAAAACCTGCTGGGACCTTGATTGCCATGGGAGTGGACAAGGATAAGGCCCAGTCAGCTGTGCGTCTAAGCCTAGACCTGGAAAATGACATGAGTCAGGTCGAGCAGTTCTTGACCAAGCTAAAATTAATTTACAATCAAACTAGAAAAGTAAGATAGGAGCATTTATGCAGTATTCAGAAATTATGATTCGCTATGGAGAATTGTCAACCAAACACAAAAATCGTATGCGTTTCATTAATAAACTTCGTAATAATATTTCAGACGTTTTGTCTATATATCCCCAGGTTAAGGTAACCGCAGATCGCGACCGTGCCCACGCTTACCTCAATGGAGCAGATTACACAGCAGTAGCAGAATCGCTCAAACAAGTCTTTGGGATTCAAAATTTTTCTCCTGTGTATAAGATTGAAAAGTCAGTGGAAGTTCTGAAGTCTGCTGTCCAAGAGATTATGAAGGAAATCTACAAGGAAGGCATGACCTTTAAAATCACTAGCAAGCGTAGCGATCACAACTTTGAATTGGACAGTCGTGAACTCAATCAAACTCTTGGTGGAGCTGTTTTCGAGGCTATTCCAAACGTGCAAGCTCAGATGAAAAATCCAGATATTAATCTTCAGGTTGAGATTCGTGAAGAGGCTGCCTATCTTTCCTATGAAACTTTTCGTGGAGCAGGAGGATTACCTGTGGGAAGTTCTGGTAAAGGCATGCTCATGTTGTCAGGAGGGATTGATTCACCTGTGGCAGGTTATCTAGCTCTTAAACGTGGGGTAGATATTGAGGCCGTTCACTTTGCCAGCCCACCATACACAAGTCCTGGTGCCCTCAAGAAAGCACAGGACTTGACCCGCAAATTGACCAAGTTTGGTGGCAATATCCAGTTTATCGAGGTGCCTTTCACAGAGATTCAAGAGGAAATCAAGGCTAAGGCGCCAGAAGCCTACCTCATGACCTTGACGCGTCGTTTTATGATGCGGATTACCGACCGTATTCGTGAGATACGAAATGGTTTAATTATCATCAATGGAGAAAGTCTTGGTCAAGTAGCGAGCCAGACCTTGGAAAGCATGCAGACTATCAACGCTGTGACTAGCACTCCCATCATTCGTCCCGTGGTTACCATGGACAAGTTGGAAATCATTGACATCGCTCAAGAAATCGATACCTTTGAAATTTCAATCCAGCCTTTTGAAGACTGCTGTACTATTTTTGCGCCTGACCGTCCTAAGACCAATCCTAAGATAGAGAATGCAGAGCAGTATGAAAAACGCATGGATGTTGAAGGCTTGGTTGAGCGAGCAGTGGCAGGTATCATGATCACTGAGATTACACCTCAAACTAAAAAAGATGCTGTCGATGACTTGATTGACAATCTCCTCTAATCAGAAAATCCAGAAGAATTCAAAAAAAATAAATGAAAAAGTTAGTTATTTATCCTTAAAATGGACATTTACTGACTTTTTTTCTATTTTTATGGTATAATGAGATAAAATTTTGAATATAGAGAGTTTTCTGACAATGAATCATTCCTACTTTTACTTAAAAATGAAAGAACACAAACTCAAGGTGCCTTATACTGGAAAAGAGCGTCGTGTGCGTGTGCTTCTGCCAAAGGAATACGAGAAGGACACAGACCGTTTTTATCCTGTAGTTTACTTTCATGATGGGCAAAATGTCTTTTACAGCAAGGAGTCTTATATCGGACACTCTTGGAAGATTATTCCAGCCATTAAGCGGAATCCTGATATCAGTCGCATGATTGTCGTTGCTATTGACAATGATGGCATGGGACGGATGAATGAGTATGCGGCTTGGAAATTTCAAGAATCTCCTATCCCAGGCCAGCAGTTTGGTGGTAAGGGTGTGGAGTATGCCGAGTTTGTCATGGAAGTGGTCAAGCCTTTTATCGATGAAACCTACCGAACCAAAGCTGATCGCCAGCACACGGCTATGATTGGTTCGTCACTAGGAGGCAATATTACTCAGTTTATCGGACTAGAGTACCAAGACCGAATTGGTTGTCTAGGTGTCTTCTCCTCTGCCAACTGGCTTCACCAAGAATCCTTTAACCGCTATATCGAGCGCAAGAAATTGACACCTGAACAGCGCATTTTTATCTATGTAGGAACAGAAGAAGCAGACGATACGGACAAGACCTTGATGGCTGGCAATATCAAACAAGCCTATATCGATTCGTCGCTTCGCTATTACCGTGATTTGATTGCAGGTGGAGTAGGCTTGGATAATCTTGTCTTGAAAGTTCAGTCTGGTGCTATCCATAGTGAGATTCCATGGTCGGAAAATTTACCAGACTGTCTCCGATTTTTTGCAGAGAAATGGTAAGTTAAGAAAGGAGAAAGCCAATGCATATTGAAAACCTCAGCCACTGGAGTGGCAATCTCAACCGTGAAATGTATCTCAACCGTTATGGACATGCTGGGATTCCAGTTGTTGTTTTTGCTTCATCTGGTGGCAGTCACAACGAATACTATGATTTTGGCATGATTGACGCCTGTGCTTCCTTTATCGAGGAGGGCCGCGTCCAGTTCTTTACGCTATCCAGTGTGGACAGTGAGAGCTGGCTAGCCACTTGGAAAAATGGTCATGACCAGGCGGAGATGCACCGCGCCTACGAACGCTATGTGATTGAGGAGGCCATTCCTTTCATCAAGCACAAGACAGGTTGGTTTGATGGCATGATGACGACAGGTTGCTCGATGGGGGCCTATCATGCACTCAATTTCTTTCTTCAGCATCCAGATGTCTTTACCAAGGTGATTGCCCTCAGTGGTGTTTACGACGCACGTTTCTTCGTTGGCGATTACTACAATGATGATGCTATTTACCAAAACTCACCTGTAGATTATATCTGGAATCAAAACGACGGCTGGTTTATCGATCGTTACCGTCAGGCAGAAATCGTCGTTTGCACGGGCCTTGGTGCTTGGGAACAAGACGGTCTACCATCCTTCTACAAGCTCAAAGAAGCCTTTGACCAGAAACAAATTCCAGCCTGGTTTGCTGAATGGGGACACGATGTCGCCCATGACTGGGAATGGTGGCGCAAACAAATGCCCTATTTTCTTGGACACCTGTATCTATAAAAGGAGTTGCCTATGAATTACCTTGTTATTTCTCCCTACTATCCGCAAAACTTTCAACAGTTTACCATCGAGCTAGCCAATAAAGGCATTACAGTCTTGGGGATTGGTCAAGAACCTTACGAACAACTAGATGAACCTTTGCGCAATAGCCTGACCGAGTATTTCCGTGTGGACAATCTTGAGAACATAGACGAAGTCAAACGTGCTGTTGCCTTTCTGTTCTACAAACATGGCCCAATCGACCGCATCGAATCTCACAATGAATACTGGCTTGAGCTGGACGCAACACTCAGAGAGCAATTCAATATTTTTGGTGCCAAACCAGAGGACCTCAAAAAGACCAAGTTTAAGTCTGAAATGAAGAAACTTTTCAAAAAAGCAGGCGTTCCTGTGGTACCTGGAGCTGTTATCCAGACGGAAGCAGATGTGGATAAAGCAGTGAAAGAAATCGGTCTACCAATGATTGCCAAACCTGATAATGGAGTGGGAGCGGCCGCAACCTTTAAGCTTGAGACAGAAGACGATGTAAATCACTTTAAGGCTGAATGGGACCATTCAACCGTGTATTTCTTTGAGAAATTTGTCACTTCTAGTGAAATCTGTACCTTTGACGGGCTTGTGGACAAGGATGGCAATATCGTCTTTTCAACGACTTTCGATTATGCCCATACACCACTTGATCTCATGATTTATAAGATGGACAATTCCTACTATGTGCTTAAGGATATGGATCCCAAACTGCGTAAGTATGGCGAGGCCATTGTCAAGGAATTTGGTATGAAAGAGCGCTTTTTCCATATCGAGTTTTTCCGTGACGGGGACGACTACATTGCCATTGAGTACAATAACCGTCCTGCAGGTGGCTTTACCATTGATGTTTATAACTTCGCTCACTCCTTGGATCTCTACCAAGGTTATGCGGCGATTGTTACAGGTGAAGAGTTCCCAGTATCAGAGTTTGAACCACAGTATTGTTTGGCTACTTCTCGCCGTGCCAATGCCAACTATGTCTATTCAGAAGAAGACTTGCTTGCTAAGTACAGCCAGCAATTCAAGGTCAAAAAAATCATGCCAGCAGCCTTTGCAGAGCTACAAGGGGACTACCTTTATATGTTGACCACTCCGAGTCGCCAAGAGATGGAGCAGATGATTGCAGATTTTGGTCAACGTCAAGAATAACGATTAGGACAAAAGGAGTTTGACTTCTTTTGTCCTTTTCTTAAAGATAAGTTAAATAAAGCGTTTTCCATAGATTCTTTTAGAAAAGATATTGCTAAAAGGCCTAAAAATTGATAGAATAAGGATTGTCTAAAAAAATTTAAGGAGAATCTATCAAATGGATTTTACATGGGCTATTAAATATGCCACAGAATTCTTGGGAACTGCTATTTTGATCATTCTTGGTAATGGTGCAGTTGCTAACGTTGAACTTAAAGGTACGAAAGGTCACCAAAGTGGCTGGCTCGTTATCGCGGTTGGTTATGGTATGGGGGTTATGATCCCAGCCTTGATGTTTGGTAACGTATCTGGTAACCACATCAACCCAGCTTTCACTCTTGGACTTGCTGTTAGTGGTCTTTTCTCTTGGGATCAAGTTCCATTTTACATCCTAGCACAAGTTTTGGGAGCAATCTTCGGTCAAGCTTTGGTTGTAGCGACTCACCGTCCTTACTACTTGAAGACAGAGAACCCTAACAATATCTTGGGTACCTTCTCAACAATTTCAAGCATTGACCACGGTACAAAAGAATCACGTTTTGCAGCTACTGTTAACGGCTTCCTCAATGAGTTTGTAGGTTCATTTGTTCTTTTCTTTGCAGCACTTGGTTTGACTAAAAACTTCTTTGGTGCAGAGGTTCTTCAATACATGAAACAAATGGCTACTCAAGCTGGACAAACTGTTGATTTAAGTGAATTGGCAGTGAAAGCTCAAGTAGCTCCACATACAGCTGCTGGGATCTCGGTTGCGCACTTGGCACTTGGTTTCCTAGTGATGGCCTTGGTAACTTCACTTGGTGGACCTACTGGACCTGGTTTGAACCCAGCTCGTGACTTTGGACCACGTCTTCTTCACGAACTCCTTCCAAAATCAGTTCTTGGTCAACACAAGGGTGATTCAAAATGGTGGTATGCATGGGTTCCAGTTGTAGCTCCAATTGCAGCGGCTATTGCGGCAGTAGCACTATTTAAACTACTTTACCTATAAGAAATGAAACTGGGGAATCCCAGTTTTTTTCTTGTAAAATTTCTAAATAAAATAGATATGGCTTGTAAAATATTCGAAAATCCTTTAAAATAAAAGAGTTGGAGGAATATATGAGTGTGAATGAGATAGTTCGGATCATTCCGACTGTGAAAGTTAATAACCGAAAATTAAATGAAAAATTTTACATTGAAACTCTGGGGATGAAACCTTTGCTGGAAGAGTCTGCCTTTCTTTCCTTAGGCGACCAGACAGCTACGGAGAGATTGATTTTAGAAGAGTCTCCAAGCATGCGAACACGCAGAGTTGAAGGGCTTAAGAAGCTAGCTAGACTCTTGATAAAGGTTGAAAATCCTTCTGAAATTGAGGGCCTTCTTTCTCAGATGAAGTCTCTTCCTCGCCTATTTAAAGGAAACCGAGGGTATGCTTTTGAGATTGTTTCACCTGAAGAGGATGTGATCCTTGTTCATGCAGAAGATGATATAAGAGATTTGGTTCCACTGGAAACTGTTCCTGAATTTTATTCAAATACAAGTATAAAATACGTGAGCCAATTTGAGGTTTCTATGGAGTTGCGTTTACCTGAAGGGACAGAGAGCTTACTTGATCCTGAAGGAGTAGCGCCAGCAATCACCTTTACGAAAGGGCAAGGAGCAGATTTGGCTGTTGAAAACAATGTCACTTGGGATTTGACGATGTTAAAATTTTTAGTCAAGAATTTTGATCTAACCAGTCTTCGTCAGAAATTTGAAAAGACAGGCTACTTTGTCCCTAAGTCTAAAAAATTCTTCCTTGGTAAAGATACCAATAACATTGAATTGTGGTTTGAAGAAGCATGAAGTTGGAAAAAATTCTAAGAAAAATAGAAAATCAAATCGAGGCAGGGATTTATCCCGGGGCCTCTTTTGCGTATTATAAGGATGGTGAATGGAAAGAGTCTTATCTAGGATTGAGTGATCCAGAACGAGACTTGAAGACAGAAACCGGTTTGGTTTATGATTTGGCCAGTGTGAGTAAGGTCGTGGGAGTGGGGACGGTTCTTATCTTCTTGTGGCAGCAGGGCACATTCGATATTGAGCGACCGGTAACGGATTTTTTACCAGAGTGTGATTATCCTGATATCACTATACGGCAGCTTCTGACCCATGCCACAGACTTGGACCCCTTTATTCCCAATCGAGACAAGTTAAGGGCAGAGGAATTAAGAGAAGCCATGTTTCACCTCAATAGACGAAGTCAGCCTGCTTTCTTATACTCGGACGTTCACTTTTTACTCTTGGGCTTTCTTTTGGAAAAAATCTTTGACCAAGACTTGGATCAGATTATAGAAGAACAAGTTTTGGGACCATGGGGAATGACGGGAACCAAGTTCGGCCCCGTTGAGCAAGCTGTCCCAACAGTGAGAGGAGTAGAGGCCGGAATCATTCACGATCCCAAAGCCCGTCTATTAGGGAAACACGCTGGAAGTGCTGGTTTGTTTTCGACTGTTAAGGATTTGCAGATCTTTCTGGAACATTACTTGAAAGATGATTTTGCTGCAGAATTGAGCCGAAATTTTTCTCCCTTAGATGATAAGGAGCGGTCTCTAGCCTGGAATCTGGAAGGGGCTTGGCTCGACCATACGGGTTATACAGGTACCTTCATCATGTGGAATCGAGAGAAGCAGGAGGCGGCTATCTTTTTATCCAATCGAACGTATGAGAAGGATGAGCGTGCCCAGTGGATAGTCGATCGAAACCAAGTCATGGAAATGATTCGTCAAGAAGAGTAGGGGGAAGCATGTCAAAAACCGTAAAAGGAACTCTGTATACAGTAGTAGCAGGGATTGCTTGGGGCTTGTCAGGAACCAGTGGCCAATACCTAATGGCACACGGGATTTCTGCTCTAGTCTTGACCAATTTGCGACTTATCATTGCAGGTCTGGCACTGGTATTTTTATCCTACTTGACTGCAAAGGATAAACTCTATGCTTTTTTAAAAGACAGAAAAAGCCTTTTATCTCTGCTGTTGTTTGCCTTGTTTGGGCTTTTCTTAAACCAGTTTGCCTATCTTTCTGCCATTCAGGAAACCAATGCTGGAACGGCGACAGTTCTCCAGTATGTATGCCCCGTTGGGATTTTAGTTTATACTTGTATGAAGGATAAGGTAGCTCCGACACTGGCTGAGATTATTTCGATTGGATTGGCTATAGGAGGAACTTTTCTGATTGCGACGCATGGGAAAGTTGACCAGTTGTCTGTCACACCCCTAGGTCTGTTCTGGGGCCTCTTTTCAGCCTTGACCTATGCCCTCTATATCATCCTTCCTATTGCTTTGATTAAGAAGTGGGGCAGTATTTTGGTGATTGGTGTCGGGATGGTTATTTCTGGTGTAGTGGCTATTCCCTTCACAGGAGTCTTACAGGCCAGCATACCGACTAGTCTAGATTTTCTCTTTGCATTTGCTGGGATTATCATCATCGGAACGGTCTTTGCTTATACAGCTTTCCTAAAGGGAGCTAGTCTGATAGGCCCTGTTAAGTCTAGTTTATTAGCTTCCATAGAACCAATTTCTGCCGTTTTCTTTGCCTTTCTGATTATGAAGGAACAGTTTTATGCGATTGATTTTGTCGGTATGGCTATGATTTTACTAGCCGTGACCATTATTTCATTGAAAGATTTACTGTTGGAAATAAAGAGTAAGTAACTAAAAAATCCACTCAATCGAGTGGATTTTTTGTGTATAGATGATTAGTCTTTATTTTCGTGTGGCAAGATCAAGTTTAAGATAATTCCTGTCATGGCTGATAGAGCAGTACCTGAAAGTGTAACTGGGCCAAGTTTGAGGATAGCTCCACCAAGTCCAAGTACCAACATGGCACTGGCGATGATGAGGTTACGCATTTGACTGAAGTCAACGCGTTCTTTAATCAAAACTTTTAGACCGTTGCTGGCGATAACTCCGTAGAGAAGGATGGACATGCCACCAAGCACAGCATTTGGAATGGTTGAAATCAAGGCAGTGAATTTACCTAGGAAGCTAAGAGCAATGGCGATGAAGGCCGCGTTACGGATAACAGAGACAGAAGCGATACGAGTCATCCCGATGACCCCTGTATTTTCTCCGTAAGTCGTATTAGCTGGTCCACCTAGGAAGGCTGATACAGATGTCGCGATACCGTCACCGAGAAGCGTACGGTGAAGTCCCGGTTCTTTTAGGAATTGACGGCCACAGATTTGGCTCAAAACTGTGTGGTCTCCGATGTGTTCTGAAATTGTTACGATAGCGATAGGCAAGATAGCAATGGTTTCAGGACCAAAGTATAAGTTGTACTCTTTAAAGGCACCACCAGTGCTAAATGGCAAGTAGAAACCAGGAATTTCAAACCAATTGGCTTGAAGGACTGGGGTAAAGTCAACCAAACCAAGCATCATAGCGAAGATATACCCACCGATGATGGCGAAGAGGAAAGGAATGATACGAAGGAAACCTTTTCCTTTTGTATTGATAAAAGCGGCAATCAAGAACGTCACGACAGCTACAAGAGCGTTTTTCCAGTTTCCGTCTGCTACGAGTCCAGCATTCGTTACAGCAGAACCAGCAAGACCAAGACCGATAACGATAATCATAGGTCCGATAATGATTGGTGGCAAGAGTTTATCAATCCATTTCGTACCTGCAAAACGAACACTTGCTGCTACAAGGACATAGACCAAACCAGTCAAGATAACTCCAGTTTGGGCAGCAGAGACATCGCCTCCCATTTCTTTCATGGCTAGAGACATAGCTGTGATAAAGGCGAATGAAGAACCTAGATAAACTGGAACCTTAAAGCCAGTAGAAATCATGTAGATAAGTGTTCCAATACCGGATGCAAAGAGAGCAACCGATACGGGCATTCCCAAAATTAAGGGAACGAGAATGGTTGCACCAAACATGGCAAATACGTGCTGGAAGCTTAGAAGAATTCCTTTACCAACAGAAGGACGTTGATCAACGTCTAGTAACAAGTCAACAGTTGATTCCTGTTTCATAAAAACCTCACTTTTGGGCACCAAAAAAGAGCCCATTATTTTGCAGCAATAGGCCCTCAGAGTAAGACTTTTTAAAAAATAGTTATCTTTTAAAAATTTATATAAATCTGCGCCTTCGTCACCTCACAGGATGACATTAAAAACCTTTGCTTAGGATAGTATAGCAGAAAAAATTCGTTTTGTAAACGAATTTTTCCCGAGCCCAGAAATACGAGAGCGAGGTTGATTTTGTAAATCATTTTTTCCCAAGCCCGGAAATGCGAGAGCGAGGTTCGTTTTGTAAACGAATTTTTCCCGAGCACGGAAATGCGAGAGCGAGGTATGATTTTGTAAATGGTTTTCTGAATTTTAAACAAGGGTGCACCATTGTTTAAAGTGGGCGTTTGTTGGGCATGCCAGCCTTTCTTGGATACTTGTTAGGTGTTTCCTTTTTCTTTTCGACCACAGTGATGTAGCGAGGATCTCCATTTGGCAGGGCATAGCTGAGGTTGTCCTCTACCTTACTAAAGAGGAGGTTAAGGGCATTCTTGGCTTCTAGCAATTCCTCAGGAGCATTGCTGGCCTTGAGTGCCAATAGTTTTCCGCCAACTTTAAGATAGGGAATGGTCAGCTCAGACAAAACCTGCATACGGGCAACCGCACGAGCCGTCACCACATCAAACTGGGCACGGAAGTTCTTGTCTTGGGCAAAGTCTTCTGCCCGCCCATGGTAGAAGTGAACACCATCCAAATCCAACTCCTGAGCCAAAAGTTGAAGGAAATTGATGCGCTTATTTAGCGAATCAATGATGGTTACATTTAACTGAGGATAGAGGATTTTCATAGGAAGGCTGGGAAATCCTGCCCCTGCTCCGATATCAAGAAGTTTGATAGTTTCATTTGAAATCAAGCCTTGTAGGATGGGTGCAATCGAATCATAAAAGTGCTTAAGGTAGACTTCTTCTTTATCCGTAATAGCGGTCAAATTAATCCTCTCATTCCACTCGACCAAGAGTTCAAAATACCGTTCAAATTGGTTCTTTTGCTGGTCCGAAAGTGGAAGATTTTGCTCAGCTAGTAGGCTGTAAAATGTTTCTGGTTTCATAGTCGTTTCCTTCTCTAGTATCACCTTATTTTACCATATTCATTAAAATTTTGATATACTGGTAGTAATCTAAAAGCAGAAAGGAATAAGATTATGACTTGGATTATTCTTGGAGTTTTGGCTCTGATTGTTATTTTTGTGATTGTTAGCTATAACGGTTTGGTTAAAAATCGTATGCAGACCAAGGAGGCTTGGAGCCAGATAGATGTTCAGTTGAAGCGTCGTAATGATCTCCTCCCAAACTTGATTGAAACAGTCAAAGGCTATGCCAAATATGAAGGTTCTACCTTGGAAAAGGTGACAGAACTTCGTAGACAAGTAGCCGCAGCAACTTCACCAGCTGAAGCGATGAAGGCCAGTGATGCCCTTACCCGCCAGATTTCTGGTATCTTTGCAGTAGCAGAGAATTACCCAGACTTGAAAGCTAGTGCCAACTTTATCAAATTGCAAGAAGAGTTGACCAATACAGAAAATAAAATTTCTTACTCACGCCAACTCTACAACAGTGTTGTCAGCAACTACAATGTAAAACTTGAAAGCTTCCCAAGTAACATCATCGCAGGACTATTTGGCTTTAAAGCTGCAGACTTCCTTCAAACACCTGAAGAGGAAAAGGCAGTTCCTAAAGTTGACTTTAGCGGTTTAGGTGACTAAGATGTTGTTTGATCAAATTGCGAGCAATAAACGAAAAACTTGGATTTTGTTGCTGGTTTTCTTCCTACTCTTGGCCTTGGTTGGTTATGCGGTTGGCTATCTCTTCATGCGCTCAGGTCTTGGTGGCGTGATTATTGCCTTGATTATTGGTCTTATCTACGCTCTGACCATGATCTTTCAATCGACAGAGATTGTCATGTCTATGAATGGGGCGCGTGAGGTTGATGAGCAAACAGCACCAGACCTCTACCATGTAGTAGAAGATATGGCCATGGTGGCCCAGATTCCTATGCCGCGTGTTTTCATCATTGAGGATTCTTCTTTAAATGCCTTTGCAACAGGTTCGAATCCGCAGAATGCAGCAGTCGCAGCCACTTCGGGCCTTCTAGCTATCATGAATCGTGAGGAGCTAGAAGCTGTTATGGGGCATGAAGTCAGTCATATCCGAAACTACGATATTCGCATTTCGACCATTGCTGTCGCCCTTGCCAGTGCCATTACCCTTCTGTCTAGTATGGCAGGACGGATGATGTGGTGGGGTGGCACTGGTCGCAGACGGAGTGATAATGATCGTGATGGAAATGGTTTGGAGATTATCATGCTTGTTATCTCTCTCTTAGCCATTGTTCTAGCACCTCTCGCAGCAACCTTGGTGCAACTAGCCATTTCCCGTCAGAGGGAATTTTTGGCGGATGCATCCAGTGTGGAGCTGACTCGCAATCCTCAAGGGATGATCAATGCACTGCGCAAGTTGGAGAATAGCGAGCCAATGCATCACCATGTCGATGATGCCAGCAGCGCTCTTTATATCAATGATCCGAAGAAAGGTGGCGGACTTCAAAAACTCTTTTATACCCACCCGCCTATCTCAGAACGAATCGAACGCTTGAAACAAATGTAAAAAAATCCAGAGATGACCTCTGGATTTTTGCTTTTAGTATCTCACTTTTAACTTGTTATCTCACCAAAAAATAGTATAATATATGTAATTCTATATAATTGAGGTGAATGATGTATAAGCGCTGGATGACGTTTTTCTTGATTTTGATTTTTATGCCAATTCATTTGAGTATAGCAGAGAAAATCATGAGAATAAATTCATTACCGCTATCCATCCTTTTTACCCTTGTTGAACTTGCATTATTTTTATATGTAGGAAAAAAGTATGACTTGTTTCACATTCGGAAAATCTGTCTAAAAGATATTTTAAAATGTTTTCTTTCATACGCCTTACTTTTCCTGTTTTATATTATGGTCAATTTTTTAGGTCCTACCCAATCAGACACAACTCAAGCTGTGCAAAGTTTTTCACTTTCATGGTCTGTACTTTTTGTGGATCTCTGTGTTTTGGCACCTGTCACGGAGGAAATCTTTATGCGAGGTATGTTACAGGGGATAGTATTTAAGAATACATATTTTGGATTGTTTGCCACATCTCTTCTTTTTGCTTATCTTCATGGTCCCTATACTATTCCTAGCTTTATCAGCTATTTAGGTATGGGATTTGCATTTGGGGTAAGGTATAAGACTTCTGACAACCTATGGAATTCCATTCTTTTGCATGTCCTCAATAATCTGGTTGCATTTTGCTTTTTGTATATGAGATAATGATGCATTAGAATGCTTTGAGCTGTAAAATAGTAAAAAATGATTTCTAGCTTATATAATTTAAACAAAAGTCAGAGCATAATCTGTCACGTAAAAGACGCCAGAAGCGCTCTTTATATCAATGTTCCCAAGAAAGACGTGTGTAAACAAAATCCAGAGATCGTCTCTGGATTTTTGCTATGTTCAACATTTATAAATCTTGTAAATCAACAACTTCCAAACCACGATCTGTCAAACGATAGATACTCGTACAGACCTCTTTTAAGAAGCGTCTGTCATGCGAAACAGTGATCAGACCGCCGGGATAGGAGGCAAAGAGTTTTCTGATTTCGGGTTGAGAAGTGGGAGAAAAGTTTCGTGTGGGCTCATCCAGAAGGAGATAGTTTGGTTTGCGCAACACTAAATCTAAAAGTAGGAGTTTACCTTGTTGCCCACCAGATAGGGAGCGAATTTGGTGGTGCATCTCTGGATAGCTGAAATTGAGACTGGCTAGGTGAGATTGGATTTTCTGTAGTTCTTCTTTTTCCCCAGTTTTGCTGAGATAGGCTACTGGAGATAAATTCAATTGCAGTTTTTTATGGTAATCTTGTGGCATATAACCAAGTGAAATTTCTCTTTTGGCGCTTAGTAGTTGCTGCAACTTGGCTAACAGAGTTGATTTCCCAACACCATTTGGCCCGATGATACCGATTTTATCTTGGCCACGGACAGTGAGTTGTATCCCCTGAACTAAAATGCGCTCGCCAATGGATAAATTTTCTTTTTCCAGTTGGATTAAGACTTTAGAAGCCGGTAATGGTTGGATGTCTGAAAAGAAAAGTTGGATTTGTTCCTCTTCAAGTGGTTTTTGGGTCATGGACTGAGCTTCCTTTTCAAAGCGTTTTTCTTGAGAGAGAACAGTTTTCATCTTTTTAGCCAATAGGCGACCGGCAGTACTGTCTTTGGTAGCTCGAAGTACAGTTTCTACATTTTGCTTGACGCGACGATGCTTTTCCATGGTTTTGTCATAGGCTCTCTGGTCGTTAGCAGCTTGCTGACTTTGCCTTGCAAAACTAGCCTTTCTCTGCTCACTATAGCGATCATAGTCTAAATGCTCGACTAGCGTTTCCGCTTCTTTCCGATGCTTGACCAGCCGCAAGTGGACAATAGTATCTGCCGTATGAGAAAGAAAGTCTTCATCATGGGAAATGAAAATAACAGTTTGACTAATCTTTCGAATCTGCCTTTTTAGCCAATCAACCGTCTCAAGGTCAAGGTCATTTGAAGGTTCATCTAAAAATAGAATCTCAAAAGGTTTTGCTAACTCGTGAATGAGCTGAATTTTCAAAGCTTCGCCCCCTGATAGACTGCCAATTTCTTGGTCGCTAGCAAAACGGTCGCTATCAAAGTGCAACTCCTCCGCCAAACGATAAAGAATACTGTAGTCTAAATCAGCAGAATCCAAAAACAAGTAGTCGTGTAGAGTCCTATTTTTCAGAATTTCAGGGATTTTTTGAGGAATGTAGGCCAGTGATTGAAGGTCAGACTGGATGTCGCCCCTGATAGTAAAATCAGATAATGCTTCTCCCATTAAAGCTCGTAGTAAAGTCGATTTACCATTTCCTTCTTCACCAATAATAGCAACCTTTTCCCCGTCTTGGATAGTCATGGTTAGGTCAGATACAAGATCTCGTAGATCTTTGTTTTGCGTGATAGTTAGATGATTGATTTTTATCATATTGTTGCCCTTTCTAGAATGTCGATAGTGCATAACAAAAAGCTCTACTTTATCTAGTAGAGCCCAAAGTCACTGTCAAAACTCTATTATCCTCGTTGAAAAACTCGTCAAACTAGCTTGGAGCTGCCTAACCCAACCCAAGAGGAGCATAGCTTTCTAGTTTTTTGATTTTCAATGGGGACAAGATACTAGAAAATCTAGTATAAAAAGAGCACACAAAAAGAGACAAAAACAAGATCTACTAAATAAAGTTTCTTTATTTGATAGACTTAGTTGTTCATGTCTCCCTTACCTCCGAGTATTAGTACCTCTATCCTATACCTTTAAGGAAATTTTGTCAATAGAAAATCCAAAATTCTAAACTCTAAAATCCAAAAACAGGTCCATAAAGAGTTAGTACGTGTTTGACATGCTCGTAATGGAACTTGTCATAGTTGCGCCAAGCGGTGCGTGCTTGATCGTTTAGTTTTAGGCTCCCCAGTCCGATCAGTAGACTGGTACGTTGGTAAAACTTCTCAAGGTCGATTAAGATACTGTTGTCAAGCTTTTCCGCTTTTTTAAGTTCCTTGAGAGTGCTGTTCAGCAGTTCTTGTAGACGGAAATCATCGGCTGTACCCTGTTTGCAACTTTGGTAGCTTTTATTTAACTCGGATAGGAGTTGGTAAGCTTGGTTGATGAGTGCTTTGTCTTCCATATGAGCATCCTCCTTGCTCTGATGTATTCTTGCCTATAGTATAGCACTAATCAGAAAATATGTCATAGTAAATATATTAAAAATGAGATTTTAATATCAAAGTTTGGAAGGCTGACTTGTAGCCTTTTCATGGTATAATCAAGTGAGTAAATCTTTATGGAGGAAATATGAAGTTAAATATTCAAGAAATTCGTAAGCAACCTGAAGGCCTGCATTTTGAACAAGCTTTAGACCTGGCAGCAGACTTGCGTAAACGAAATCAAGAAATTTTAGATGTCAAAGATATCCTTGCAGTGGGAAAGGTGCAGTACGAAGACCGTCTGTATTTCTTAGACTATCAGTTGTCATATACCATTGTTCTTGCTTCCAGTCGTAGTATGGAACCAGTTGAGTTGGCTGAGTCTTATCCAGTCACAGAGGTCTTCATGGAAGGAGCGACCAACCAACTGGACCAGGAGGTTCTTGATGATGACTTGGTCTTGCCTATCGAAAATGGGGAAATTGACCTTGCTGAGAGCGTAGCAGATAATATCTTGCTCAATATCCCAATCAAGGTCTTGACAGCTGAAGAAGAAGCTGGCCAAGGTTTTGTGTCAGGAAATGACTGGCAAATCATGACTGAAGACGAATATCAAGCCCAACAAGCAGTCAAGAAAGAAGAAAACAGTCCATTTGCTGGCTTGCAAGGACTATTTGATGGAGACGAGTAGATGGTTTTATCCAAGAAACGTGCCCGTCATGTCATAGAGGAAATTATTGCCCTTTTTCCAGATGCTAAGCCTAGTCTTGATTTTAATAATCATTTTGAACTACTGGTTGCAGTGATGTTGTCAGCTCAGACGACAGATGCAGCGGTAAATAAGGCGACGCCAGGTCTCTTTGCTGCTTTTCCAACGCCGCAAGCCATGTCTGTCGCAACTGAGAGTGAAATTGCTTCACACATTTCTCGCCTGGGACTGTATCGAAATAAAGCTAAATTTCTTAAAAAATGTGCCCAACAGTTACTAGATGATTTTGATGGTCAAGTGCCTCAGACTCGAGAGGAATTAGAAAGTCTAGCTGGTGTTGGTCGTAAAACAGCTAATGTTGTCATGAGTGTGGGGTTTGGAATTCCTGCTTTTGCAGTGGATACTCATGTGGAGCGGATCTGTAAGCATCACGATATCGTTAAAAAATCAGCTACGCCACTTGAAGTAGAAAAACGTGTCATGGACGTTCTGCCACCAGAAGAATGGTTAGCAGCTCACCAGGCCATGATTTACTTTGGAAGAGCTATCTGTCATCCTAAAAATCCAGAATGTGACCACTATCCCCAGTTATATGATTTTAGCAATGTTTAAGCGGACTCTGAAAAAGTTTTTTCTTGATTTTAAGGGTGCTTTGTGCTATAGTAAATGATAACTAAATAGTCCTTTAAACCTGTCCCGTGAGGCAGGCAAGGAGCGCGATAAAGTAGAAGGGTGAAGTCTATACTGTTTACAGTAAGGCTCGCTTGGCTATACATTTCAAGTCTCCTTGTAGAAGGAGACTTTTCTTTTTGGAGGTTTGTCATGAAGGCAAAAGAAGTTGTAGACGAATTGACTGTCAAACGAGCGATTACGCGAATTACTTATGAGATTATCGAGCGCAATAAGGATTTGAATAAAATTATCCTAGCTGGGATAAAAACGCGTGGTGTTTTCATTGCTCATCGTATCAAAGAACGCTTGGAGCAGTTGGAAAATATCACTGTTCCTGTTGTGGAATTGGACACCAAACCTTTCCGTGATGATGTTAAAAGCGGAGAAGATACTTCTTTGATTTCTGTTGATGTGACTGACCGTGAAGTTATTTTGGTGGATGATGTACTCTATACAGGCCGTACCATCCGTGCTGCTATCGATAACATTGTTGGACATGGTCGTCCTGCGCGCGTGAGTCTTGCGGTGCTAGTTGACCGTGGACATAGAGAATTGCCTATCCGTCCAGATTACGTTGGGAAAAATATTCCAACCAGTCGTTCTGAAGAAATCATCGTAGAGATGACAGAACTTGATGGCCAAGACAGAGTTCTGATTACTGAAGAAGCTTAGAAAGCTGAAGGAGTAGCCATGTCAGAAAATCAACAAGCATTGAACCATGTGGTGTCCATGGAAGACCTCACGGTTGATCAAGTGATGAAATTGATCAAACGAGGGATCGAGTTTAAAAACGGAGCCCAACTTCCCTACGAGAACAAACCTATCGTATCGAATCTCTTCTTTGAAGATTCTACACGGACACATAAGTCCTTTGAAGTGGCAGAGATTAAGCTGGGGCTGGAACGACTGGACTTTGATGTGAAGACTAGTTCGGTCAATAAGGGTGAGACATTGTATGATACCATCTTGACCCTATCTGCTCTAGGAGTGGATGTCTGTGTGATTCGCCACCCAGAGGTCGACTATTACAGAGAGTTGATTGCGAGTCCGTCGATTACGACTTCCATTATCAATGGTGGTGATGGTTCGGGACAACATCCTAGTCAGAGCTTGCTTGATTTGATGACTATTTATGAGGAATTTGGTCACTTTGAGGGTCTCAAAGTTGCCATTGCAGGCGACTTGGACCACTCACGCGTTGCCAAATCCAATATGCAAATTTTGAAACGCTTGGGTGCTGAACTTTACTTTGCAGGTCCTGAGGAATGGAGAAGTCAAGAGTTTGCGGACTATGGACAGTTTGTAACTATTGATGAGATTGTTGATCAGGTGGATGTTTTGATGTTACTCCGCGTTCAACATGAACGCCATGATAGTGGAGCAGTTTTTTCAAAAGAAGACTACCATGCTCAACACGGTTTGAACCAAGAACGCTATAATCGCTTAAAAGAAACAGCAATCATTATGCATCCTGCTCCAGTGAATCGAGATGTGGAAATTGCTGACCACTTGGTTGAAGCACCAAAATCACGCATTGTCCAACAAATGACCAACGGTGTCTTTGTTCGGATGGCAATCTTAGAATCCGTATTGGCGAGTAGAAACGCCAACTAAAACACAAGACGTTAAAAGACGCCAGTGAGCGTCCACGAGAGGTGAAAATATGACAAAAAGACTTCTAGTATTAGAAGATGGCACAGTTTTTGAAGGCAAGGCCTTCGGAGCAGATATTGATGTAACAGGCGAAATCGTCTTTAACACAGGGATGACCGGCTACCAAGAATCCATTACAGATCAGTCTTATAATGGACAAATCTTGACCTTTACCTATCCTTTGGTAGGAAATTATGGAATAAATCGTGATGATTACGAATCCATCATTCCAACTTGTAAAGGAGTTGTCGTTTTCGAAGAGGCGCGTCGAGCTAGCAACTGGCGCAACCAAATGACCTTGGATGAATTTTTGAAAGCCAAGAAAATTCCTGGTATTTCAGGGATTGATACGCGTGCACTTACTAAGATTATCCGTAAGCATGGTACCATGCGTGCAACCTTGACCCATGTTGGAGACAGTATGGACCATGTGACGGACCAGCTGCAAGCAACAGTCTTGCCGACAGACAATATCAAACAAGTTTCTACTAAAACTTCCTATCCAGCTCCTGGAGTTGGTTTGAGTGTGGTCTTAGTAGACTTTGGGCTCAAGCACTCAATCCTACGTGAACTTTCTAAGCGTAATTGTAACGTGACGGTTGTTCCGTATTCAACAACGGCAGAAGAAATTCTTCACCTAAATCCTGATGGAGTTATGTTGTCAAATGGTCCAGGTAACCCAGAAGATGTTCCAGAAGCACTGGACATGATTCGTGGTGTGCAAGGGAAAATTCCAATTTTCGGAATTTGTATGGGGCACCAACTTTTTGCTATGGCAAACGGTGCTAAGACCTACAAGATGAAATTTGGTCACCGAGGATTTAACCACGCGGTACGTGAGATTGCAACAGGACGTGTAGACTTTACTAGCCAGAACCATGGTTATGCAGTTAGCCGTGAGGACTTGCCAGAGCACTTGATCATTACCCACGAAGAAATCAATGACAAGTCAGTTGAAGGAGTTCGCCACAGATACCAACCAGGTTTTTCTGTACAATTCCACCCAGATGCAGCTCCCGGTCCACACGACGCTAGCTACCTCTTTGACGAATTTATCGAGATGATGGAAGCTTTTAAACAAGCAAACTAAGAACGAGTAAAAGCTCTTCGGAGAATTTATGTAACTGAACACGGACGGAAAGCTCGGAATTTAGAGAAACCAACTTGGATTGTCAATCCTTCCTTGGTTTCCTAAAATTCAATCGCTTTCTATTCGTCCTTTGTATCTTATTTAATGTCGCTCTGTGAGGCGACGAATAGAAAGGCAGGTCGTTTCTTTTAGTCGCTATCAGGCGAACTAAAAACTCCCTGCACTAGATTTTTTATCGAAAAATATCGTTTCGCTAAAAAATCGTCGGAGAATTTATTTAATGGCAACCTGAGAGTTGCCGAATAGAAAGGAGAAGGGTGGTCCGTATTTGCTGAACTGAATACGGGCTACGGACGGTGCTAAAAAGATAGTTATTCCTAGAACTGATAGTTCTTCGTCATAACTCCTATTTTAGCTTGGTCCGCTTGACGCCCTTAATATCTTATAAATGCCTAAACGTACTGATATTCAAAAAATTATGGTGATTGGTTCTGGTCCGATTATTATTGGTCAGGCTGCTGAGTTTGACTACGCTGGGACCCAGGCCTGCTTGTCGTTGAAAGAGGAAGGTTATGAAGTTGTCTTGGTGAACTCAAATCCTGCAACCATCATGACGGACAAGGAGATTGCGGACAAGGTCTACATCGAACCGATTACACTTGAGTTTGTGACACGTATTCTCCGTAAGGAACGTCCAGATGCTTTGCTTCCAACTCTTGGAGGTCAGACAGGGCTCAATATGGCCATGGAATTGTCTAAAAATGGTATCCTAGATGAGCTTGGTGTCGAACTTCTAGGTACTAAATTGTCTGCCATCGACCAAGCGGAGGACCGTGACCTCTTTAAACAATTGATGGAAGAGCTTGAGCAGCCAATCCCTGAATCTGAAATTGTCAACACAGTTGAAGAAGCAGTGGCCTTTGCAGCAACAATCGGATACCCAGTCATCGTTCGTCCAGCCTTTACCCTTGGTGGTACTGGTGGTGGTATGTGTGCCAACGAGGAAGAATTGCGCGAAATCGCTGAAAATGGGTTGAAACTGTCACCTGTTACCCAATGTTTGATTGAACGTTCAATCGCAGGTTTCAAGGAAATCGAGTATGAAGTGATGCGCGATTCAGCTGACAATGCCCTCGTTGTTTGTAACATGGAAAACTTTGACCCAGTTGGGATTCATACAGGGGATTCTATCGTATTTGCTCCTGCACAAACCATGTCAGACTATGAAAACCAAATGCTACGTGACGCGAGCTTGAGCATTATCCGCGCACTCAAGATTGAAGGTGGGTGTAACGTTCAGCTGGCCCTTGATCCGCATAGCTTCAAGTACTATGTTATCGAAGTAAACCCTCGTGTATCGCGTTCGTCAGCCCTTGCTTCTAAGGCGACAGGTTATCCGATTGCCAAATTGGCTGCCAAGATTGCCGTTGGTTTGACCTTGGATGAGGTCATCAACCCAGTCACAGGTTCAACCTATGCCATGTTTGAGCCAGCCCTTGACTACGTCGTTGCCAAGATTCCACGTTTCCCATTTGACAAGTTTGAAAAAGGGGAACGTCGTCTTGGTACCCAGATGAAGGCGACTGGGGAAGTCATGGCCATTGGTCGTAATATCGAGGAATCTCTTCTTAAAGCTTGTCGCTCCCTTGAAATTGGGGTTCACCACAATGAAATGCCGGAGCTTGCAGATGTTTCAGATGATGCCTTGATTGAAAAGGTTGTGAAAGCCCAAGATGACCGTCTCTTCTATGTATCAGAGGCTATTCGCCGTGGTTACACTCCAGAAGAAATTGCTGAATTGACTAAGATTGATATCTTTTATCTTGATAAACTCTTGCACATCTTTGAAATTGAGCAAGAATTAGGTGCCCATCCACAAGATCTAGAAGTCTTGAAAACAGCTAAACTCAATGGATTTTCAGACCGTAAGATTGCGGAACTCTGGAAAACGACAGCTGACCAAGTTCGCCAACTACGTTTGGAAAACAAGATTGTTCCAGTCTATAAGATGGTCGACACCTGTGCGGCAGAATTTGACTCTGAAACACCGTATTTCTATTCAACCTATGGATGGGAAAATGAGTCTATCAAGTCTGATAAGGAATCCGTCCTAGTTCTAGGTTCAGGTCCAATCCGTATCGGTCAAGGGGTTGAGTTTGACTACGCAACCGTTCACTCTGTTAAGGCTATTCAGGCTGCTGGTTATGAAGCCATCATCATGAATTCAAACCCAGAGACCGTTTCAACAGACTTCTCGGTATCTGACAAGCTCTACTTTGAACCGTTGACTTTCGAAGATGTTATGAATGTTATCGACTTGGAGCAACCAAAAGGCGTTATCGTTCAGTTTGGTGGTCAAACAGCCATCAACCTTGCGGAACCTTTGGCAAAAGCAGGTGTGACCATCCTTGGTACCCAAGTCGCTGACTTAGACCGTGCCGAAGACCGTGACCTCTTTGAACAAGCCCTTAAAGACTTGGATATTCCACAGCCACCAGGACAAACAGCAACTAATGAAGAAGAAGCTGTGCTTGCTGCTCGCAAGATTGGTTTCCCAGTCCTCGTTCGTCCATCTTATGTCTTGGGTGGACGTGCTATGGAAATCGTTGAAAACGAAGAAGATCTTCGTTCTTACATGCGTACCGCTGTTAAGGCCAGTCCAGACCACCCAGTCCTTGTTGACTCTTACATCGTTGGGCAAGAGTGTGAAGTTGATGCCATCTCAGACGGGGAAAATGTCCTCATCCCTGGTATCATGGAGCATATCGAACGTGCTGGTGTCCACTCAGGTGACTCAATGGCCGTTTACCCGCCACAAACCTTGTCGCAAAAGGTACAGGAAACCATCGCAGACTACACCAAACGCCTAGCAATCGGCCTCAACTGTCTTGGGATGATGAACATTCAGTTTGTCATCAAGGATGAAAAAGTTTACGTTATTGAGGTCAATCCACGTGCCAGCCGTACGGTTCCATTCCTTTCTAAGGTAACCAATATTCCTATGGCTCAGGTAGCGACCAAGCTCATTCTAGGGCAAAGTCTTGAAGAACTTGGCTACCAAGATGGACTTTATCCAGAAAGCGCTCGCGTTCATATCAAGGCGCCAGTCTTCTCCTTTACGAAACTAGCTAAGGTAGACAGCTTGCTCGGTCCTGAAATGAAGTCAACAGGGGAAGTCATGGGTTCTGATACTACTCTTGAAAAAGCTCTCTATAAGGCCTTTGAAGCTTCCTACCTACACTTGCCAACCTTTGGAAATGTTGTCTTTACCATCGCTGATGATGCCAAAGATGAAGCCTTGGACTTGGCTCGTCGTTTCCAAAATATCGGTTATGGTATCCTTGCGACAGAAGGGACAGCAGCCTTCTTTGCCAGTCATGAACTGCAAGCTCAACCTGTTGGAAAGATTGGTGACGATGAACAGGATATTCCAAGCTTTGTTCGCAAAGGGAAAATCCAAGCGATCATCAATACTGTCGGAACCAAACGAACTGCTGACGAAGATGGTGAGCAAATCCGTCGTTCAGCCATTGAACACGGTGTGCCACTCTTTACAGCCCTAGATACAGCTAATGCCATGCTCAAGGTGCTAGAAAGCCGTAGTTTTGTCACAGAAGCGATCTAGTTGAGACAGAATTTTCACAGTTTTAAAGCCAGCGTCAGAAAACGCTGGCTTTTACAATACTGATATTGTTTATTTCAACTATCATTTGTTTTCTTAGGAATCATTCTAAAATGTGATATAATAAGGAAGAATTGGAAATAGGAAACTATTTTCATTATATTTTCAAAAACTCCATTAAGAAAATAAGTAAAGACAGATTAGAAAGTGTAAAATTCCGATGTCTTCTTACAAAAAAGTCTCTCTTTCTGAGATCAACCAATCTATTGAAACTCCCAATAACAATCATTTTTGGCAAAATCTAAAAGCATTTTTAGGACCTGGCGCTCTTGTAGCAGTTGGTTATATGGATCCTGGAAACTGGATTACCAGTGTGGTTGGTGGTGCTTCCTACAAATATAGTCTCTTATTTGTTATTTTGATTTCATCCATCATTGCTATGCAGTTACAACAGATGGCTGGAAAGCTCGGTATCGTGACTAGGATGGACCTAGCACAGGCAACAGCTCATCATGCTCCCAAATGGCTTCGCTATAGTTTATGGGTGATTTTAGAATTAGCTTTAATGGCGACAGACTTAGCCGAGGTTCTAGGTTCAGCGATTGCCTTAAATCTTTTATTTAAAATACCGATTATGGTCGCTATCCTCTTAACCGTTTTAGATGTATTTCTTTTGTTGTTGTTGATGAAATTTGGCTTCAAAAAAATTGAAGCCATTGTTACGACTCTTATTTTAACCATATTAGCCATCTTTACCTATCTGGTAGCTTTATCCAATCCAAGTATTCAGGGTATCTTTGGTGGTTATTTACCGACTTCAACTTTATTTGAAACACCGTTACCAGGTCATGAAAGCCAATTAACCTTGGCTCTAGGAATTGTGGGAGCGACAGTCATGCCCCATAATCTCTATCTTCATTCATCCCTATCCCAAACAAGGAAAATCAATCACAAAGATAAGAAGGATGTTCGAAAAGCTGTGCGTTTTATGACCTGGGATTCAAATCTTCAGTTGTCCCTAGCCTTTATTGTCAATTCCTTGCTTCTTATTTTAGGGGCATCTCTCTTTTTTGGTCATGCATCTGAAATTTCGGCATTCTCCCAAATGTACAATGCTTTACAGGATTCGACAATAGCAGGAGCGATAGCCAGCTCAACTCTGTCAACTTTATTTGCCCTAGCCCTCTTAGCAAGTGGTCAAAATTCTACCATCACAGGCACCTTGACAGGACAGATTGTCATGGAAGGTTTCTTGCATCTGAAATTGCCTCAGTGGATTATTCGTATCGGTACCCGTATTTTTGCCTTGCTACCTGTGATTATAGTCGCCGTCTTGTTTGGACATCAAGAAAAAACCTTGGATCAGTTATTGGTCTATTCACAGGTTTTTCTGTCAATCGCTCTTCCGTTTTCAATCTTCCCCTTAATTTATCTGACCTCTAAGAAGTCACTGATGGGAGAATTCACCAATGCCAAGTGGAATACAATCCTAGGTTACGCAGTTTCAATCATCTTGACCATTCTCAATATCAAGCTTCTTTTCGATATTTTTTAAACTCGTTTGAAATCAATTATAGTGTCAGCGTGAAGGTTGACAACATAGAAAGTAGTAGTGATTGGTTCATAAAAAGAAGTACAAAAAAAGAACAGTGGTAACTGTTCTTTTTTATCATTATTTGAGACCGTATTTTTTGTTGAAACGATCCACGCGTCCATCTGCTTGAGTGAACTTTTGACGTCCAGTGTAGAATGGGTGTGAGTCTGATGAAATTTCCACACGGATCAATGGGTAAGTTTCGCCTTCGAACTCAACAGTTTCGTTAGAGCGTTTTGTTGAACCGCTAAGGAATTTGTAACCAGTAGTTGTGTCCATGAAGACAACTGGGCGATATTCTGGATGGATATCTTTTTTCATTTTGCAATATTTCCTTTCTGCCATGGTCTCTTTGCGAGCCATAGATTGTTACCTTACTAGTCTATCAGATTCTGATAAGTTTGGCAAGTCTTTTCCCTGATTTTATTAAAAATCTTGATAAAAAATCACTCCAGTGTTTACTGGAGTGAGGGTAGAAGAATGATTAGTTCTCTTGATTTGGAGCTTTTTCTTCTTGTTGATTTTTTACTTCTGTTTCTTTTACTGGTTCTGCGTTTTCTTCTGCTGATTTAGCCTCTTTTTCAGTTTTAGTAGGTTCTGTTTCTGTTGATTCTGTTACAGTTTCAGCTTCAGCCTCTGTTTCTGTTGGTTCGGCTACTGGCTCAGCTTCTGTTTTTGTTTCAGATTCAGATTCAGTAGTTTCTTCTTTTACTGGTTCTGCGTTTTCTGCTGCTGATTCAGCTTCCACATTAGCTGGTTCCTTAGCTTCTTCTTTTTGCTCGGTTTCCTCTTTAGCTGTCTCTGTTTTATCAGCTGTAGTTTCTTCTTTTTTACGTTCTTGAGATTCTTTTTTGATTTCTTCGACCGCAGTTTTAACGGTAGAGCTTGTTACACGTCCGACAGTTTGAGCAAAATCTTTACCAGACTCAGCTAATTCAGTAAATGACTCTTTTGTAATTTTACCACCTGACATTGCCAAGAGACCAGTTACAACTAGTGCAATGCTAGCAAGAATAGCCAAAATCAAACCAAAGCCGATTGAAATGCCGTATCCACCAAAGTTAGACATGTACTTATTTACATTAAAGAGACTATTTAGTGTGACGAGAGTTGCAATTGCACCCGCAACAATGACACCAATTGAGAACCCTTTAGGCATTGCTTTATTCATATTATTCAAGCAAGCAAGAACAATAGACACAATAGCCGCGATAATGACAAACCAACCATCACCTTGGTAACCATTCACGCTATAGGACCCAAAAGAACCTGCATTTAAACTAGCCCATGGCAAGAGTGAACCAAGAATGGCTACTCCAGCAGAAATGAGAATATACAAACGATTTTTTTCCATTATTAAGTCTCCTTTTATTCAGTTTGATTTATTATACCATAAACTGAGGTACAAAGAAACCGTATATTTTAAGAATCTAGCATATAAAAGGCCAAGAAAATTCTTTCTTAGCCTTGGTGAATCTGTAGAGTTTCTTTCAGTTCTTTATATATTTGTTCGTTTTCTTCTAGACTATAGGAATTGGCACCACTGGCTAATGGATGCCCTCCCCCATCGTGTCGTTTGGCTATCTCATTGATAGGGATGATTTTACTGCGCATTCGCACACGGAAGTGGCCATCAGCTTGTTCAACAAAGATAGCCCAAGCCTTAACAGTATCAATTCGGCCAGGTGCTCCGACAATTGCCGCTGTTTCAGCATCCGTAACCTTATATTTTTCCAAGATGTCTTGAGTAAGCAGAACGCGTGCAGCCCCATTCTCATCAACTTCTAAGAGATCATAAACATACCCTTGCAATTTTGCAATCTTGAAGCTCATGGTATCCATTTGACGAGATAATCCAGCAAAGTCAAAATCAATTTCTCGGAGCTGGCCAGCTATTCTAAAGGTACGGGCACTAGTTGACGGGTAGAGAAAACGCCCTGTGTCCCCGACAATTCCTGCATAGAGAAGTCGTGCCGCTTCACTAGACAAAGCTAGCTGATTTTCTTGAGCAAATAATGCAATCATCTCACTGGCACTGCTTGAACTTGTATCCACCCAAGATAGGTCACCATAGATATCATCGTTTGGATGGTGATCGATTTTGATGGTGAAAGCAGCTTGTTCGTAGCGTTTATCATCGATACGAGGACAATTTGCTGTATCACAAATAATAGCAAGAGCTCCTTGGTAGTCACTGTCTTGGACAGTATCCATTTCCGCCATCCAGGTTAGAGTTGGTTCGTTATAACCGACCGCTTTGATAGTCTTTTCTGGAAAATGGTGTGTGAGAAGAGCTTTCAAGCCCACTTGACTCCCTAAAGCATCAGGATCTGGTTTCATATGACGATGAATGATAATGGTATCGTATTCTTTGATTTTCTCTAATATTTGCTGGCAAATTTCCATAAATAACCTCAATTCTTTCTCATTTCATTGTAGCACAAGAATTTTTATTTTTAAAATGAAAAAGATATGATATAATGGAGAAAGATAAATTGAGGAGGAAGATATGGCATTAGCAAAAATTGTATTTGCCAGTATGACCGGTAATACCGAAGAAATTGCAGATATTGTAGCAGATAAATTGCGTGACTTGGGCTTGGATGTCGATGTGGATGAATGTACGACTGTTGACGCTTCAGACTTCTTGGAGGCGGACATCGCAATCGTTGCGACTTATACTTACGGTGATGGAGAATTGCCAGATGAGATGATGGACTTCTACGAAGATCTAGCAGATCTCAACTTGAATGGCAAAATCTACGGAGTGGTCGGTTCAGGAGATACCTTCTACGACGAATTCTGTAAAGCTGTTGATGACTTTGATCGTGTTTTTGTAGCGACAGGAGCAGAAAAAGGTTCAGAGTGCGTTAAAGTGGACCTCTCTGCTGAAGAAGAAGACATCGAACGCTTGGAACAATTCGCAGAAGAATTGGCTGCAAAAGTAGGATAAGAATCAAACTGCGCTGACTGGAAGGAGTCAGTGCAGTTTTTAGTAGTTAAACTAGATTTTACTAGCCTATTTGGTGGCTTTTTGATACAATAATTCAAATAAAGGAGGAGACTGTATGAACTTAGATATTATTCGGCAAGAAATTGATCAAATCGACGACCAAATCGTTAAGCTCCTAGAAGAACGAATGCATTTGGTTGAGGGGGTTGTCGCTTATAAGAAATCCTCAGGGAAACCTATTTTAGATACTAAGAGAGAAGAAGTTATTTTTGAGAAAGTCAAAAATCGAGTAGAAGATAAGCGCTATCAGGAGACCATTGTTGCAACTTTTTCAGACATACTCAAACGTTCGCGTGATTATCAGGATCAAAACATTAAATGAAAAAAGAACAATTTTATCCGCTAGGAATTTTTCTGGCTGCAATGGTGGGAGGCCTTATCCGCTATCTCATTTCCACTTGGTTACCAGCTAGCCCAGACTTTCCTTGGGGAACCCTTCTCGTCAATTATCTGGGAATATTCTGCCTGGTCTATCTGGTAAAAGGCTATCTGGCCCATAAGGGAACTAGTAAAGGCTTGGTTTTAGCGCTGGGGACGGGATTTTGTGGTGGCCTGACAACCTTTTCTAGCCTAATGCTTGATGCTGTGAAATTGCTCGATACTGGGCGTTATCTTAGTTTAGTCCTGTATTTGATTTTTAGTATTGGTGGAGGTCTACTCTTGGCTTATGTTCTAGGGAGGAAGAAATGGTAATCGTTTATCTTGCAATCGCCTGCGGGTTCGGAGCCCTGGTGCGTTATTTCTTTTCCCGCTATAATCAAGCTTCTAAATTGCCACTAGGAACTCTCATTGCCAATCTTCTAGGATGTTTTTTAATTGGCCTACTTTACAATCATGTGGAGTCCAAGGAAGTCTATGCTATCCTAGCGACAGGTTTTTGTGGAGGGTTGACGACCTTTTCAACTCTGAATGACGAGCTGCAAAAACTGTTAAGTGACAAGAAGGTATTTTATAGCTATTTCCTCTTAACTTACATAGGCGGGTTTCTAGCGATTTTTTTAGGAATTCTGCTATAAATTCCTTTACTTTTAGGTGGAAATATGGTAAACTGTCTCTTGTGTGTAATGGACGCACAAAAATACAGTTTATCCGCTGAGGAGGATTCCTCAAGATTGACAAAGATAGGAGAATAAAATGAATCCATTAATCCAAAGCTTGACTGAAGGTCAACTTCGTACAGATATCCCATCATTCCGTCCTGGTGACACTGTTCGTGTACACGCGAAAGTTGTCGAAGGAAACCGTGAACGTATCCAGATTTTTGAAGGTGTTGTTATCGCACGTAAAGGTGCTGGCATCTCAGAAAACTACACAGTTCGTAAAATCTCTAACGGTGTAGGTGTTGAGCGTATCTTCCCAATCCACACTCCACGTGTTGAAAAGATCGAAGTTGTTCGTTACGGTAAAGTACGTCGTGCGAAATTGTACTACTTGCGTGCTCTTCAAGGTAAAGCAGCTCGTATCAAAGAAATCCGTCGTTAATTCGACAAAAAAACTCTGCTTACCCAGCAGGGTTTTTCTCTAGCTCCCTTAGTTCAATGGATATAACAACTCCCTCCTAAGGAGTAGTTGCAGGTTCGATTCCTGCAGGGGGCATTTTTAGTAAAGTAAAGAAGAATAAAGAATATTCAAAGTGTTAGTTTAAAGGCAATCATCACAATTTTGTTTTTTTAAATAGGTTAGTATTTTGAGTTTTTTTGACCAAACCATGACCAAAATTTGACCAAAAATATTTTTCACTTAATAAATATAGAATAAAGTGGATCAGGAAGCTGGTCTATTTTATTTTGTATTCTATATTTAGTCTTTAAAAATATAATAATATTATTCTTTAAAGTTTCTACATTTTTTGCTATAATAGTAGCTAATATAAATATTGATTAAGTGTAGAATTTTAATAAACTATGTAGTATTAAATTTAGTTAGGGAGAAAGATTAATTATGAATGAAAAGAAGCAAAATAATTTTTTTCTATTTCCTTTTAAAATTTTAAAAAAAGATAGAATTGTACTGCTTTGGATTGTAACTACTCTATTAGCAGGTTTTTTTACAAATTTTTCACAATTATTGCGTGGAGAAACTATTGAGGATTCATTTAAACAAGGAAATATCTATATTTTTTCGATTACATTGTTAATTACAGTTCTTTCTGATGCAATTATATATCTGTTATCAGAAGAGAAGAAATCAGAGGCAAATAGAAAACTGAGTGAAACAAATATTGAAAATGATAAATTGTTACCTGTTATAGGCAAGACATCAATAACTAGTTATCTTTATGTTATAATAGTTTTTATATTTGTAATGCTTATTACATCTTTACTGTTATATTCAGGTATATACAGAACTGATTATTGGATTCAAATTTTGATTGCTGTAATTTCAATATATGGTACTTTCTTTTATTATTGTTTAAATAGACTTATACAATACCCTCAAAATTTTGAAGATTATTTGGAAATGGAAAATAAAGAAATGGAAAAATTAGATAAGAATAATGAAGAAATTAAAAGCTTTAAGGATGATACAGGGAAGGATGTGAGTGTATAATGCAAAAAGAAATAAAAGTAATAGAAATTACACAACCTATAGGAACATTTTACCTTGGAAAAATTGATTCTAGTGATTTGATAAAAGGTTCTTATGTACGTCCTAGAAGAGACAATGAAGGAATTCAAAGAGACAGATCTGATAAAAGGGTAATGGAAATCGAATCATATTGCAAGGATCCTGATGCTACTTTCCCTACACCAATAATATTATCAGTTGATTCTTCATTTTGTAAATTGAAGAATGGTGGTACTCTTATCGAGTATAATGATGACAATTGCATTTTCGAGATAATTGATGGACAACATCGAGTAGAGGGAATTAGCCGAGCAAGCAGTAGTTCAGGATTCAGATGTGAATTACTTGTTGTATTAATGTTTGATCTAACTGAAGAGGAGAAAGCATATGTATTTTCTACAATAAATAGTAATCAAGCAAAAGTTGATAAATCTTTAATCTATGATTTATTTGAACTGAGTACAAAAAGAAGTCCATTAAAAACTTGTCACTATATAGCTAGAATTATGAATTCAAAACACACATATCCTTTTTATCAGAGGTTGAAGATGTTAGGTAAAAGAGAACGCGGATCAAACACTTTATCTCAAGGGACTTTTGTAAAAGGATTAGTTGAACTAATTTCAAAAAATCCTCAGGAAGATATGATTCGTATAAAAAATGGCGATAAATTATTGCCAGATGAGAAATTACCACTACGAAATTTCTTTATAAATGAGAATGATGATATAATTTTGAAAATCCTTAAAAATTATTTTACTGCTGTGAGTGTAGTTTTTGAAAAAGAGTGGTATTCAAATGACTATATTTTGACCAAAACAACTGGATATTTAGCGTTAATCAAGGCTTTTGAAAAATTTTATAATTTTGGTATGGAACAAGGAAGATTAGATGAGGAGTTTTTTGTAAACATTTTTAAGAAGATAAAAGATATTTTTGAACGTAAACATATTCAACTTATTTCTGAAGAATTTCAAGCTGGTGGAGTAGGCCAAAATCGTTTGAAAGGTGAGTTTGAGGATGCACTCATGCAAATTTCAAACTCAGAATTTTAAAATAGATAAATAAAATGGATCAGGAAGCTGGTCTATTTTGTTTTGTATTTGTTACTTTAGTTTTTTCAGCATTTTTAGAGTTCGCTGAATGAAAGATTTAAGTGAAATATGATATAATTAAAAGATACGAGGTCATATAAAAAAATGAAGAAAAATATACTTGTTGCACCTGTTCTTAAATGGGTAGGTGGAAAACGACAACTAATTTCAGAAATTGAACCTTTAATTCCTAGAAGGATTTCTACTTATGTTGAGCCTTTTGTTGGTGGGGGTGCAGTATTGTTTCATCAACAACCAAAGAAGGCAATTATCAATGATTACAATCAAGAATTGATGAATGTTTATCAGGTGATAAAAGATGATCCTGATGGTTTAATAGATGTTTTAAAAAGGCATAAAGAATTACACTCTGAAGAATATTTTTATGAAATTCGCTCTTTAGATCGTAGTGAGGATTATGAAAAATTTTCAAATGTAGAAAAAGCTGGACGAATTATTTATTTAAATAAAACTTGTTATAATGGTTTGTTTAGAGTTAATAGAGCAGGTTTCTTTAATACACCTTATGGAAAGTATAAGAATCCTTCTATTGTGAATGAAGTGACTATTAAAGCTATTTCAAATTATTTTAATTCAGCGAATGTTAAATTTTTAACTGGTGATTATAAAGAAGCGTTAAAAAGGTTAAGAAGGGGTGCATTTGTTTATTTTGATCCCCCTTATATGCCTATTTCAACTTCTTCTAGTTTTACTGGGTATACAGAACATGGTTTTGACTATGACAAACAAGTAGAACTTAGAGATGAGTGTTTAAAACTCCATAAAAGAGGGGTTAAATTTTTACAATCTAATTCTTATTCTCCTGAAATTTTAGAATTGTATGCTGATAAAGATGTGTTTAATATTGAAATTGTGCAAGCAAGACGAAGTGTAAATAGTCAGTCAGATAAAAGAGGAGAAATTGCTGAGGTTTTAATTTATAATTACGAAAAAGAGTAGGTTATGGGAAAAATAAACGTTTCAGACGCTTGGCAAGTGTTAATTGATAAGTATGATATTTTAACAGAAATATCTAATAATGGTTTTTTTAAGATTTCTGCTTCGCAGATAAAGGAAGTAAAAGAACCTAGATTGATGGCAAAGTGGGATAGTTCAGAACAGTTGCCAAGTAGTCTAAAAAAGAATGAGATTAGTATTCTACCTGATAGCAGAAGTTCGTATATTTTAAGTGATTTCTTGTTGTATCAAAAACTGCCTAAAGTAGTAGAACATGTAAAAAATATGGCAACAGTTGAATTACCTGACTTACAAACCATTGATGTAGATAATATTACTTCTAAAGCAAATGCCATAAATGTATTACAGATTTCAGGAATACTAGAAGATTTTCTTGAACTGGATTCAGATGATGTTTTATATGGAACTTTTAATGGTAGAATGTCATCAGGGGAATTTGATTTTAAAGTTGATACAGTAGGACAGATTCAACTAGGAGTAAATGTAGATAGAGCGCAAATAGAAATTGATGGTGGTTTTGAATCGAACCATTGGGTTGTGATCCTAGAGGCAAAAAATGTACTGCATGAGGATTTTCATATTCGTCAACTTTATTATCCGTATAGAACTTGGGAAAGTAAAGTTGATAAACCTATACGTTTGATATTTTCAATTTATACAAATAAAATTTTTCGTTTAATGGAGTATCGTTTTAAAGATAAAGGGAATTATTCTTCAATAGAATTAGTTGGAACTAAAAACTATTCTTTAGAAGATACTTCTATTACGTTAGATGAAATAAAAGATGTCTATGATAGCATTGAGGATATTGAAGTTATTAGTGATAATATGAATGGTGAAAGTAGTGTTCCATTTATACAGGCTGATAACTTTGAAAGAATAGTTTCTTTGTTAGAAAATATGTATGACAATCCAATGACAAGTGAAGAAATTATTGAATTGATGAAGTTTACAATTCGCCAAAAAGAATATTATTTTAATGCTGGTAAATATTTAGGTCTATTTCAAAGAATAAAAGAAGATAAAGTTACAAAATACGGCTTGACTAATGTTGGTGTGGCTGTTTATAAAAAGAGTTATAAAGAAAGACAGTTAGAATTAGTCAAGTTAATTTTATCTCATAGAATTTTTAGAGAATTATTTAGAGAAATTATAGAAACAGGTATGATCCCAGATAAAGGTAGAGTAGTTGAACTTGAATTGGAATATAATGTATGTAGTATAGATGTAGCTTCAAGGAGAGCGACTTCTGTTATAAGTTGGCTAAACTGGATTTTTAATTTAGTAAATATATAAAAATAAGGAGCGTTGATTATGTTTGGAAATGATCAAGAAGTTATTATTCAATCTAGTGGTTATAATGGAAGTGAACCGACTAGGATATGTCCAAATTGTGGAATTGAGAAACCGTTAAGTGATTTTGGTTATAGAAATATGGGTGGTGGTACTATTAGAGTGCAGTCGTGGTGTAAAAAGTGTAGATAGTGTATGATAAATACTCAGGAATAATTTTCACTCAATGAATATAGAATAAAGGGCTCTTTGTCAACTGTAGTGGGTTGAAGAAAAGCTAAGCTCGAGAAAGGACAAATTTCGTCCTTTAAATAGGAAAAGCCTTAAAATAAGATTTTTCCTATTTATCGATTCCTGCAGGGGGCAGTAATTAGATATGAAAAACCGCTCTCCTGAGCGGTTTTCGTCTATTCTTGCCTTTTTACAATACCCACGTTCGAATAGCATGAGCAACGCCAGATTCATCATTTGTTTTGGTAATGTATTTGGCGATTTTTTTGAGTTCTGGATTTCCATTTTCCATGACAACGGGGTTGCCAACGACTTCCAGCATGGCGCGGTCATTCTCTTCGTCACCGATCGCCATGGTTTCATCTTTGGTCAATCCGAGTTTTTCAGCTAGATGGGTAATAGCTGAACCCTTGTCTATATTCTTTTTAAGGAGTTCGAGGTAGAAAGGAGCAGATTTGTTGATGGAGTAGCGCTCGTAAAATTCTGCTGGTATCTTTTCAATCGCAGCATCGAGAATTTCCGGTTCATCGATAAACATACACTTGACGATTTCCTTGTCAGCCATTTCTTCAGGGGTGCGGTAGAAGATGGGCATGCTGACGAGGGTTGATTCGTGCACCGTGTACTTTCCGATATTGCGATTGGCAGTATAGATACCGTCCTTGGTAATAGCGTGCATGTGGACACCGAGCTTGCGACTGAGAAATTCCATATCCAGATAATCCTCATAGGTCAAGGATTCGCTGATAATCTCATGGGCAGTAGCAGTTTCTTGAACAAGGGCACCATTGAAGGTTACGACATAGTCACCCTCGTCTCTCAATTGCAAGTCGTCCAGAAGTTTGGCAACACCTGCGATAGGACGACCCGTTGCAATTACGACTTTGACACCAGCTTCTTTGGCATCTTGGATGGCAGAAAAGACTTCCGGAGTGATTTCCTTTTTACTGTTAACCAGGGTACCATCGATATCGACGGCGATTAGTTTAATACTCATAAATTTCCTCTATTCGTTCTTATTTGGGGTAAAATGATCGTTCTCAATCAAGTGTAAAAATTGCTGGGTAACGCTTGCGAAGATGCTGTTTTGGTCCAACATTTCTTTTGGAAAATAGAAACGATTGTCTCCGTGGCGGCTGCCAGCAAGAGATTGGACGATAGGAGACAGGCTAGAGAGTTCTGCCAGTTCACCATTTTTCTGTAGAATCTCAATCTGTGTCCGTGGATTTTCAGATTCGGGACGATAGATATCATAAGGGAGGTCAAAGTTCTTATGAATAGCAGTATAGTAGTCTGGATCAAAGCCGATTTCTTCAACCAGCTGTCTCATGGTTGCGAGTTGGTCTTGGTCTTTTTCTGAAAAAGTAATGGATTTAAAGACCTTGCGGTTGACAAAACGTTGTGACAAGTCGGCTAGTATCTTGTCAGGACTGGTCATCCAGAGTTGGAAGTAGGTATTCATCACGCCGTCATCAAGTGCCAGATAGTCAGATAGAGTAACTTTCTTTTCAAAAAAAGGTAGCAAATGTGGAGAAGTGCGTGCAAAGAAGTCCTTGTCTTCAGGATAGAGTTCCTTGGCGCGTTTGAGGAGATTTTGTAGGAGAACCTCCATGGCCCGTGTTGCTGGGTGGAAATAAACCTGCATATACATCTGGTAGCGACTGAGAACATAGTCTTCGATGGCGTGCATGCCATTGCGCTGAAAGGCGATACCATTTTCGACTGGACGAATGACTCGAAGGATGCGAGTCAGGTCAAATTCCCCATAAGATGCTCCTGTAAAATAGGAGTCGCGCAAGAGATAGTCCATGCGGTCTGCATCAATCTGACTAGAAATGAGCTGTACGACCTGTTTGTTAGGGTAGGTATGGTCAATGACACTGGCTACCTTTTCCGGAAAATCGGGCGCTACTTGTAGCAGGACTTGGTGAATCTCTGTCTCAGGACTTTGGATGATTTCCTGGGTAATGGCCTCATGATCTGTATCAAAGAGATTTTCAAAAGTATGAGAGTAGGCACCATGCCCGAGGTCATGAAGGAGTGCAGCGGTCATAGTCAAGAGAGACTCAGCAGGGTCCCATTCTTCAGGATATTTTTCTTCAAAAATCTCTGTGATGCGTCGTGCAATCTCATAGACCCCCAAACAGTGGGAAAAGCGACTGTGCTCCCCACCATGGAAAGTATAGCTGGAAGTCCCTAGTTGTTTGATACGGCGAAGACGTTGAAATTCTTTTGTATTGATCAAGTCATAGATGACCTGATTGTTTACATGGATGTAGTTGTGAACTGGGTCACGGAATACTTTTTCATTCATATGACCATTATAGCAAAATCCTGCTCTTTTTGGTAAAATAGTAGGACAAGAGACAAGAAAGAGGATTTGATGTGAAGATTCGGATGCGAAATACGATTCAGTTTGATGAACAGTTGGAAGTGATTGACCAGCTTTATGACGTGGAAGTGTGTGAAAAAGGGGATTATAGCTATCTGCTTTTTTATAATGAGGAAAAAGAAAAAGTGGTTCTCAAGTTTCATGGTCAAGAACTGGTGATGACCCGTTTTTCCAATCCGAAGACTATTATGAGATTTCTAAAGGATAGTGATAGTTTAGCCTATATTCCGACTCCAATGGGGATGCAGGAATTTATCATTCAAACGAATCGTTATCAACTGGATGGGCAAAAGATTGAACTCGCCTATCAACTGCAAAACCAAGAGGGACACCCCTTTGCCAGCTATCAATTAGAAATTACTTGGGGATAAGAAAAAGGTTGGCGAATGCCAACCTTATTTGATATAGAGTTCTTGATTTTTTAGGACAATTTCACGAACACTTGCGAATTTCTTGAGTTTTTTCAGTTCTTCAGGATGGGTTACGAGAGTGATAACATAGCCCTCTTTGCCCATGCGACCTGTACGGCCAGCACGGTGGGTATAGGTTTCCATATCTCTAGGGACGTCGAAGTTTACGACACATTCTAGACTATCGATATCAATTCCACGTGCCAAAAGGTCAGTTGCAAGGAGCAGGGTTAGCTGTTTGTTCTTAAATTTTTCTAATATGACTTTTCGAAATTTAACATTGACATCACTAGCGAGGGAGACAGCCAAGACATCACGATACTGTAATTTTTCTTCTGCACTTCCAAGATCTGATAGGCTATTAAAGAAAACTAGTCCGCGGAAATCCTCAACATGAGCCAGCTTTCGTAGCATGTCTACTCGGTGACGTTGGTCTACCTGCATGTAGAAGTGTTGGATGTTGTCCAGTTTTTGATCTGAGAGATCAATGGTGCGCGTGTTTGGTGCAATCTTTTTTTGGTCAAACTTGGTCGTCGCACTCATGTAGATGAGTTGGTGGTCACGAGGTGCGTAGTGGGTGATTTTCTCGACAAAGTGAATTTGAGAATCATCGAGCAATTGATCAAATTCATCCAGGATGATGGTTTCCACATTCATCATCTTGATTTTTTTCAATTTAATCAACTCAAAGATACGGCCAGGTGTTCCAATCAGAATTTCTGGTCCCTTTTTCAGACGCTCAATTTGGCGTTTTTGGCTCGAACCTGATAGAAATAGCTGAGCAGTTAAGCCAGTGGCCTCACCCCAAGTTTTAGTGACTTCAAAAATCTGTCCAGCTAGTTCTGTATTTGGTGCTAGGATCAAGAGTTGTTGGGCTTTTTTCTTTTGCAGTTTGAGAAGACTAGGTAGGAGATAGGCTAAAGTCTTCCCTGTACCAGTGGGACTGACTCCAAGAATATTTTCCCCTTCTGTTATAGGTTCAAAAAGTTGAGTCTGAATGGGAGTGAAGTCTTGGAAACCGAGTTGGTCGCTCAGTTCTTGCCATTCAGTAGGTAGTTTGGTTTTCATTTTTCTGCCTCAAATCTAATGCCAGCAGTCTGGCGCATGGTATAGAGTAAATCATGAACAGAACCTGCATCATCCAGCCAGTTCTGGTAAAGCGTCTGGTCTGGTTGCTGAATCATCTGTGCGAATGCAGCGACTTCCTCAGTCATCGTATGAGGAACCTGTTGGATAGGAAGCTGAACTTGATTTCCTTGGTGGTTAGTAAAAATAGCTGAGCGGACATGCTCAATCGTGTTAAGGGTCAAGGTTCCATCTGCTATGTAAATCTCACAAGGAAGATTGGAAGTGATGTTTTTCCCAGCCTTGATATGAACTTGAAATTCTGGGTAGAAGAGGATACCATCACCATTTAAGTCAATGCTATTGTCAAGCTGTTGAGCATGGTAAGTTGCGTCTTGAGCCTTTCCAAAGAGGCGAATGGTAGCGTAGAGGGGATAAATCCCCAAGTCCATAAGTGCTCCACCAGCAAAACGATCTGAAAAAACATTTGGCGTCTGCCCAGCCAATAAGTCAGGCATCTTGGAAGAATACTTGGCATAGTTGAAATCTGCTCCCCAAATTTGCTTGTCTGCCAAAAAATTCTTGATAGTGGTAAAGGCTTCCTCGTGGTAGTTTCGTGCTGCCTCAAAGATAAAACAGTGATTTTTCTCAGCTGTTTGCCTCAAATCTAGCCACTCTTGTGGCTGAGTGACAGCTGGCTTTTCAAGAATGACGTGCTTACCAGTAGACAAGGCAGCCTTGGCTTGAACAAAATGCAAGGAGTTTGGACTGGCGATATAGACCACATCAAAGGAAGACTTAAACAAGTCTTCTAATTGATCAAAGAGTTGGATATTTTCATAGCGAGAAGCAAAGGTTGCGGCAGTTTCTAGTTTTCTAGAATAGACTGCAACCAGCTGGTATTCTCCGCTAGCATGGGCTGCTTCTATGAAATGATGGCTGATAGCCCCTGTTCCGATAACACCTAATTTAAGCATAAATACTCCTTTTCCGACTTCAAATCCTTCCTTCATTATAACATAGAAAAGAAGGACTATCCAACAGATGGTAAAAATTTTCAAATGGGCTACGAATTTCTTGGAGAAAGTGGTACAATATTTAGATAAGTAGATGAAATGAGAAGGGAGAGAAAATGAGATTATTACCAATAAGAAAAATATCTCGTCAGTCTAAAAGACTAGCGCTTTTTTTGACCTTTTGTGCAGGATATGTCGATGCCTATACCTTTATCGTGCGAGGGAATACCCTAGTGGCTGGACAAACCGGGAATGTTGTTTTTCTCTCTGTAGGACTCATTCAACAAAATGTATCGGATGCCAGTGCTAAAGTAATGACCTTGTTGTCCTTTATGATGGGTGTCTTTTTTCTGACATTGTATAAGGAAAAACTTCGAATTGTTAAAAAGCCGATTTTGTCCTTGATTCCTCTTGCAGTCCTGTCCCTAATTATAGGTTTTGTGCCACAAACGGTTGATAATATCTATCTCGTACCGCCCTTATCCTTTTGTATGGGACTGGTGACAACAGCCTTTGGAGAAGTGTCAGGGATTGCCTATAATAATGCTTTTATGACAGGGAATATCAAACGTACCATGTTGGCTTTTGGAGATTATTTCCGGACCAAGCATACGCCTTTCCTACGAGAGGGCTTGATTTTTGTTAGCTTACTTAGTAGTTTTGTCTTCGGAGTTGTTTTTTCAGCTTATTTGACGATTTACTATCAGGAGAAGACAATTCTAGGTGTTCCTCTTATGATGAGTATCTTCTACTTCAGTATGCTTTTTGCTTCTTGGAGAAAAAAAGGAGAGAAATAGCTTAAATTTGATTGATTTTACTTGTAAGAAAAAAGAAGATATGCTATACTTGAAGAGTTGACTATGCACAATCCTGTGCAACCGCACGAACATCGTTGCTCACATAGTGAGTATAAAGTGGTTCGTCCCACGATGCTAGGCGAGTCTTCACAAAAACACGGGGAAACCCTAAAAATCATAGGAGGTGCATAATGAGCACATACGCAATTATCAAAACTGGCGGAAAACAAGTTAAAGTTGAAGTTGGTCAAGCAGTTTACGTTGAAAAATTGAACGTTGAAGCTGGTCAAGAAGTTACTTTTAACGAAGTTGTTCTTGTTGGTGGTGAAAACACTGTTGTCGGAACTCCACTTGTTGCTGGAGCTACTGTAGTTGGAACTGTTGAAAAACAAGGAAAACAAAAGAAAGTTGTTACTTACAAGTACAAACCTAAAAAAGGTAGTCACCGTAAACAAGGTCACCGTCAACCATATACAAAAGTTGTCATCAACGCGATCAACGCTTAATTTTAAGGAGAACACATGATACAAGCAGTCTTTGAGAGAGCCGAAGATGGCGAGCTGAGGAGTGCGGAAATTACTGGACACGCCGAAAGTGGCGAATACGGCTTAGATGTCGTGTGTGCATCGGTTTCTACGCTTGCCATTAACTTTGTCAATTCCATTGAGAAATTTGCAGGCTACGAACCAATCTTAGAATTAAACGAAGATGAAGGTGGCTATCTAAAGGTTGATATACCAGCGGATCTTCCTTCACACCAGAGAGAAATGACGCAGTTATTCTTCGAATCATTTTTCTTAGGTATGGCAAACTTATCGGAGAACTCTTCTGAGTTCGTCCAAACCAGAGTTATCACAGAAAACTAACACGGAGGAAAACATTATGTTAAAAATGACTCTTAACAACTTGCAACTTTTCGCCCACAAAAAAGGTGGAGGTTCTACATCAAACGGACGCGATTCACAAGCAAAACGTCTTGGAGCTAAAGCAGCTGACGGACAAACTGTAACAGGTGGATCAATCCTTTACCGTCAACGTGGTACACACATCTATCCAGGTGTAAACGTTGGACGTGGTGGAGACGATACTTTGTTCGCTAAAGTTGAAGGCGTAGTACGCTTTGAACGTAAAGGTCGCGATAAAAAACAAGTTTCTGTTTACCCAATCGCTAAATAAAAAGGTCCAGTGAACCTTTTTATCCCGAGCCTTGAAATGAAAAGGCGAGGAAGCTAGAAGTAGCATAAAATAAGGCTTTCCGAGTTTTCGGAGAGCCTATTTTTTTGTTTTGATACACATTTTGAATTTAATAGAGAATAGTTAGATTTAAACTTGCGATGGACACTTTTTTCTTTTTTGGAAAAGTTCTGAAATATGGTATAATGAACAGATAGAGAAGTTGGGGGTAAAAGATGAACATTCAACAATTACGCTATGTTGTGGCCATTGCCAATAGTGGTACTTTCCGTGAAGCTGCTGAAAAGATGTATGTTAGTCAGCCAAGTCTGTCTATTTCTGTGCGCGATTTGGAAAAAGAGCTGGGTTTTAAGATTTTCCGTCGGACGAGTTCGGGGACTTTTTTGACCCGTCGTGGTATGGAATTTTATGAGAAAGCGCAGGAATTGGTCAAAGGATTTGATGTTTTTCAAAATCAATATGCCAATCCTGAGGAAGAAAAGGATGAATTTTCCATTGCCAGCCAGCACTATGACTTCTTGCCACCAACGATTACGGCCTTTTCGGAACGTTATCCTGACTACAAGAACTTTCGTATTTTTGAGTCTACCACAGTTCAAATTTTAGACGAAGTGGCTCAAGGACATAGTGAGATTGGGATTATCTACCTCAACAATCAAAATAAAAAGGGCATCATGCAACGGGTTGAAAAGCTTGGTTTAGAAGTTATTGAACTAATTCCTTTCCAGACTCACATTTATCTTCGTGAAGGGCATCCTTTAGCACAGAAAGAGGAATTGGTCATGGAGGACCTAGCGGATTTACCAACGGTTCGGTTTACTCAGGAAAAGGATGAGTATCTATACTATTCAGAGAACTTTGTCGACACCAGCGCGAGCTCGCAGATGTTCAATGTGACCGACCGTGCTACTTTGAATGGTATTTTGGAGCGGACAGATGCCTATGCGACTGGATCTGGATTTTTAGATAGTGACAGTGTTAATGGCATCACAGTCATTCGTCTCAAGGATAATCTAGATAATCGCATGGTCTACGTCAAACGGGAAGAGGTGGAGCTTAGCCAAGCTGGGACTCTTTTCGTTGAGGTTATGCAAGAATATTTTGATCAAAAGAGGAAATCATGAAAAAAAGAGGAATAGTAGCAGTCATTGTACTGCTTTTGATTGGGCTGGATCAGTTGGTCAAAAATTATGTTGTCCAGCAGATTCCACTGGGTGAAGTTCGTTCGTGGATCCCCAATCTCGTTAGCTTGACCTATCTGCAAAATCGTGGGGCAGCCTTCTCCATGCTGCAAGATCAGCAGTGGTTATTTGCTGTCATTACACTGGTCGTCATGGTAGGTGCCATTTGGTATCTACATAAACACATGGAGGATTCTCTCTGGTTGGTTTTTGGACTGACCTTGATAATCGCTGGAGGTCTGGGAAACTTTATCGACAGAATGAGTCAAGGTTTTGTGGTGGATATGTTTCACCTAGACTTTATCAACTTTGCGATTTTCAATGTTGCTGACAGCTATTTGACAGTTGGTGTGATTATTCTATTGATTGCAATGCTTAAAGAGGAAGTAAATGGAAATAAAAATTGAAACTGGTGGGCAACGTCTAGACAAGGCTCTGTCGGACCTGACAGAATTGTCACGCAGTCTCGCGAATGAACAAATCAAGGCTGGACAAGTTTTGGTTAATGGGCAAGTAAAGAAAGCAAAATACACTGTCCAAGAGGGGGATATCGTCAGCTACCATGTGCCAGAACCGGAGATTTTAGAATATGTGACTGAAGATATTCCGCTAGATATCATCTACCAAGATGAGGATGTGGCCGTTGTTAACAAACCTCAGGGGATGGTGGTTCATCCGAGCGCCGGTCATACAAGTGGAACCTTGGTCAATGCCCTCATGTATCATATAAAAGACTTGTCAGGTATCAATGGTGTTCTCCGACCGGGTATCGTTCACCGTATTGATAAGGACACGTCGGGTCTCCTCATGATTGCGAAGAATGATGAGGCCCACTTAGCACTTGCCCAAGAACTCAAGGATAAGAAGTCTCTCCGCAAATACTGGGCGATTGTTCATGGCAATCTTCCCAATGATCGTGGTGTGATTGAAGCTCCGATTGGTCGTAGTGAAAAAGATCGTAAGAAACAGGCAGTGACTGCTAAAGGGAAGCCAGCAGTGACTCGTTTTCAAGTCTTGGAACGCTTTGGAGATTATAGTTTGCTAGAGTTGCAACTGGAAACAGGGCGTACTCACCAAATCCGTGTTCATATGGCTTATATTGGCCATCCAGTCGCTGGTGATGAAGTCTATGGTCCTCGTAAGACACTGAAGGGACATGGGCAATTTCTCCATGCTAAGACTCTAGGCTTTACTCATCCGAGAACAGGTGAAACCTTGGAGTTCACAGCAGATATTCCAGAGATTTTTAAAGAAACGCTGGAAAGATTGCGTAAAACTGAGAATAGATAAAAGAGTTGAGATGCCTTGTCTCAACCTTTTTCATTTCAAGTCTTTTCTATTTTAAAGTATTCATGTTATAATGGATAAATATGAAGAATCGGAGTGAGAATATGAAGTACAAACGAATCGTCTTTAAGGTAGGGACTTCCTCCTTGACAAATGAAGACGGGAGTTTATCAAGGAGTAAAGTAAAGGCAATTACCCAGCAATTGGCTATGCTACATGAAGCTGGACATGAGTTGATTTTAGTGTCATCTGGGGCAGTTGCCGCTGGATTTGGAGCTTTGGGTTTTAAAAAACGTCCGACCAAGATTGCAGATAAACAAGCTTCGGCTGCAGTTGGTCAGGGACTTTTGTTGGAGGAATACACAACCAACCTCCTCATGCGCCAGATCGTTTCTGCACAAATCTTGCTGACACAGGATGATTTTGTAGATAAGCGTCGCTATAAGAATGCCCACCAGGCCTTGTCTGTATTGCTTCATCGTGGTGCAATCCCCATCATCAACGAGAATGACAGTGTCGTTATTGATGAGCTCAAGGTCGGGGACAATGACACTCTGAGTGCCCAGGTAGCGGCGATGGTTCAAGCAGACCTTTTAGTTCTCTTGACCGATGTGGACGGTCTCTATACTGGAAATCCCAACTCAGATCCAACAGCTAAACGTCTTGAGAAAATCGAGACTATCAATCGTGAGATTATTGATATGGCTGGTGGAGCAGGTTCGTCAAACGGTACTGGGGGCATGCTGACAAAAATCAAAGCTGCAACTATTGCGACGGAGTCAGGTGTGCCAGTCTATATTTGCTCCTCCTTGAAATCTGATGCCTTGATTGAGGCAGCTGAAGAAACTAGGGATGGTTCCTTCTTTGTTGCGCAAGAGAAGGGACTTCGTACCCAGAAACAATGGCTGGCCTTCTATGCTCAAAGTCAGGGAACGATTTGGGTAGATGGTGGAGCTGCAGAGGCACTTTCAAAAAACGGGAAAAGTCTCCTTTTATCAGGCGTGGTAGAAGTGGAAGGAAATTTCTCTTACCACGATATTGTCACAGTAGCAGATAAAGAAACAGGTCAATCTCTTGGAAAGGGACGTGTCCAATTTGGCGTCTCAGCCCTAGAAGATATGCTCCGTTCTCAAAAAGCTAAGGGAGTCTTGATTCACCGTGATGACTGGATTTCCATCACTCCTGAAATCCAGCTGCTCTTTACAGAATTTTAGAGGTGAACGATGGTAAGTACACAAGAACAATTCGAACAGGTACAGGCTGTTAAGAAATCAATCAATACTGCTTGTGAAGTAGTGAAAAACCAAGCCTTGCTAGCCATGGCTGATTATTTATTGGCAGCTACTGAGGAGATTTTAGAGGCCAATGCTCTCGATATGGCAGCGGCCAAGGGGAAAATCTCAGATGTCATGCTAGACCGTCTTTATTTGGATGAGGGACGTATAGAAGCGATGGCAAGAGGGATTCGTGAAGTGGTTGCTTTACCAGATCCCATTGGTGAAGTCTTAGAGACAAGTCATCTTGAAAATGGCTTGCTTATTACCAAGAAACGTGTGGCTATGGGTGTTATCGGAATTATCTATGAAAGCCGTCCAAATGTGACGTCGGATGCAGCTGCCTTGGCTCTTAAGAGTGGAAATGCAGTCGTTCTTCGTAGTGGCAAAGATGCCTATCAAACTGCTCATGCTATTGTCACAGCTTTGAAGAAGGGCTTGGAGACGACCACAATCCATCCAGATGTGATTCAACTGGTGGAAGATACTAGCCGTGAAAGTAGCTATGCTATGATGAAGGCCAAGGGTTATCTAGATCTTCTCATACCTCGTGGAGGGGCTGGCTTGATCAATGCGGTGGTTGAAAATGCTATCGTGCCTGTTATTGAGACAGGAACTGGGATTGTCCATGTCTATGTAGATAAGGATGCAGACGAAGATAAGGCTCTGTCTATCATCAACAATGCTAAAACCAGCCGTCCTTCTGTTTGTAATGCCATGGAAGTTTTGCTGGTTCATGAAGACAAGGCAGCAGATTTCCTTCCTCGCTTGGAGAAAGTGCTGGTTACAAGTCGGGAAGAAGCTGGGCTGGAACCGATTCAATTCCGCTTGGATAGTAAAGCAAGTCAGTTTGTTTCAGGTCAAGCAGCTGAGGCTCAAGACTTTGACACTGAGTTTTTAGACTATGTCCTAGCGGTTAAGGTTGTGAGCAGTTTAGAAGAAGCGGTTGCGCACATTGAAGCCCACAGTACCCATCATTCGGACGCCATTGTGACGGAAAATGCTGAGGCTGCAGCTTACTTTACAGATCAAGTGGACTCTGCAGCAGTCTATGTTAATGCCTCAACTCGTTTTACAGATGGGGGCCAATTTGGTCTTGGTTGTGAAATGGGGATTTCTACTCAGAAACTGCATGCGCGTGGTCCAATGGGCTTAAAAGAGTTGACCAGCTACAAGTATGTGGTTACGGGTGACGGACAGATAAGGGAGTAAGAAATGAGGATTGGATTTATCGGTTTGGGGAATATGGGTGCTAGCTTGGCCAAGGCTGTCTTGCAGGCTAGACCGTCAGATGAGATTCTCCTTGCCAATCGTAGTCAAGCGAAAGTGGATGCTTTCATTGCCGACTTTGGCGGTCAAGCTTCTAGTAATGACGAAATCTTCGCAGAAGCAGATATGATTTTTCTAGGTGTTAAGCCAGCCCAGTTCTCAGACTTGCTTTCTCAATATCAGACCATTCTTGAAAAACGAGAGAGTCTTCTTTTGATTTCCATGGCAGCTGGATTGACTTTAGAAAAACTAGCGAGTCTTATCCCAAGTCAACACCGAATTATTCGTATGATGCCAAATACCCCTGCTTCTATTGGTCAAGGAGTGATTAGTTATGCCTTGTCTCCTAATTGCAGGGCTGAGGACAGTGATCTCTTTTGTCAGCTTTTAACCAAGGCTGGACTCTTGGTTGAACTTGGGGAAGGCTTAATCGACGCGGCGACAGGTCTTGCAGGCTGTGGGCCGGCCTTTGTCTATCTTTTTATAGAGGCTTTGGCAGATGCGGGCGTTCAGACGGGATTGCCAAGAGAAACGGCATTGAAAATGGCAGCCCAAACAGTAGTCGGCGCTGGACAAATGGTCCTCGAAAGCCAGCAACATCCTGGAGTTTTGAAAGACCAAGTTTGCAGTCCAGGTGGTTCGACTATCGCTGGTGTAGCAAGTCTGGAAGAACATGCCTTTAGAGGTACCGTCATGGACGCAGTTCAGCAAGCTTACAAACGAACACAAGAATTAGGTAAATAAGAGGTTGGATGACTCCCAGCCTCTTTTATGGTCGATTGAATGGAGAAGACACAAAAAGATTGTCACAAAAATCTATTTTTTTGATAGAATAGAAGGTAGAAAAAAAGAAATGAGTTAGACATGTCAAAAGGATTTTTAGTCTCTCTTGAGGGACCGGAGGGAGCAGGAAAGACCAGCGTTTTAGAGGCTCTACTCCCAATTTTAGAGGAAAAAGGAGTAGAGGTGCTGACGACCCGTGAGCCAGGTGGAGTCTTGATTGGGGAGAAGATTCGTCAAGTGATTTTGGACCCAAGTCATACACAGATGGATCCTAAAACAGAGCTCCTTCTCTATATCGCAAGTCGCAGACAGCACTTGGTGGAAAAAGTTCTCCCTGCTCTTGAAGCTGGTAAGTTGGTCATTATGGACCGCTTCATCGATAGTTCCGTTGCTTATCAGGGATTTGGCCGTGGATTGGATATTGATGCCATTGATTGGCTCAATCACTTTGCGACAGATGGCCTCAAACCCGACTTGACACTCTATTTTGACATTGAGGTGGAAGAAGGACTGGCTCGCATTGCTGCTAATAGTGATCGGGAGGTCAATCGTTTGGACTTGGAAGGTTTGGACTTGCACAAAAAAGTCCGTCAAGGCTACCTTTCTCTTCTGGAAAAAGAAGGAAATCGCATTGTCAAGATTGATGCGAGTCTTCCCTTGGAGCAAGTTGTGGAAGTTACCAAGGCTGTCTTGTTTGAGAGAATGGGATTGGCAAAATGAAACAAGATCAACTAAGGGCTTGGCAACCAGACCAGTTTGACCGCTTTGTCCGTATCCTAGAACAAGACCAGCTCAATCACGCCTATCTCTTTTCAGGTTTCTTTGGAAGTTTGGAAATGGCGCAATTTTTGGCTAAAAGTCTTTTCTGTACGGATAAAGTAGGCGTTTTACCATGTGAGAACTGCCGAAACTGCAAGCTGATTGAACAGGAAGAATTTCCCGATGTTACCTTGATTAAGCCAGTCAATCAGGTCATCAAGACAGAACGCATTCGGGAATTGGTGGGCCAGTTTTCCCAAACAGGGATTGAAAGCCAGCAGCAGGTTTTTATTATCGAGCAGGCGGAGAAAATGCATCCCAACGCAGCTAACTCTCTGCTCAAGGTCATCGAAGAACCCCAGAGTGAAGTTTACATTTTCTTCTTAACTAGTGATGAGGAAAAAATTTTACCGACCATCCGTAGTCGGACCCAGATTTTTAACTTTAAAAAGCAAGAAGAAAAGCTCATCCATCAATTAGAACAAGCAGGTCTGGTCAAGAAAAAAGCGACTCTTTTAGCCCAGTTCTGTCAATCACGAGCTGAAGCTGAAAAGTTGGTCAATCAAGCAAGTTTTTGGACCTTGGTGGATGAAAGTGAGCGCCTGCTGACTTGGTTAGTAGCTAAGAAAAAAGAGAGTTATTTGCAGGTAGCCAAATTAACCAGCTTGGCAGATGACAAGGAAAAACAAGATCAGGTTTTGCGAATCCTCGAAGTCCTCTGTGGTCAGGATCTCTTGCAAGCAAGAATACGACAGATTTTACAAAATTTGCTAGGAGCTAGAAAAATGTGGCTGGCTAATGTCAGCTTTCAAAATGCCATGGAATATCTGGTTTTGAAAGAAATATAAACTCAATGAAGGATAAAGAAAGGAAAGGGCTGGTTTATGGACAAAAAAGAATTATTTGACGCGCTAGACGATTTTTCCCAACAGTTATTGGTGACCTTGGCCGATGTAGAAGCCATCAAGAAAAATCTCAAGAGCCTGGTAGAGGAAAATACAGCTCTTCGCTTGGAAAATAGTAAGTTGCGCGAACGCTTAGGCGAGGTGGAGGCAGATACACCTGTTAAGGCCAAGCATGTTCGTGAAAGCGTCCGTCGGATCTATAAGGACGGTTTTCACGTATGTAATGATTTTTATGGACAACGCCGAGAGCAGGACGAGGAATGCATGTTCTGTGATGAGTTGTTATATAGGGAGTAAGCATGCAGATTCAAAAAAGTTTTAAGGGACAATCTCCCTATGGCAAGCTTTACCTAGTAGCAACCCCGATTGGCAATCTAGATGACATGACCTTTCGTGCCATTCAGACCTTGAAAGAAGTGGACTGGATTGCGGCTGAGGACACGCGCAATACAGGCCTTTTGCTCAAGCATTTTGACATTTCCACCAAGCAGATCAGTTTTCATGAGCACAATGCCAAGGAAAAAATTCCTGATTTGATTGGTTTCTTGAAATCAGGGCAAAGTATTGCTCAGGTATCCGATGCGGGTCTGCCAAGCATCTCGGACCCTGGGCATGATTTGGTCAAGGCAGCTATTGAGGAAGAAATCGCAGTTGTTACCGTTCCGGGTGCCTCTGCAGGAATTTCTGCCTTGATTGCCAGTGGTTTAGCACCACAACCACATATCTTTTACGGTTTCTTACCGAGAAAATCAGGCCAGCAAAAGCAATTTTTCGACTTAAAAAAAGATTACCCAGAAACACAAATTTTCTATGAATCGCCCCATCGTGTAGCGGATACATTGGGAAATATGCTAGAAGTCTACGGTGACCGCTCGGTGGTCTTGGTTAGAGAATTGACCAAAATCTATGAAGAATACCAACGAGGAAAGATTTCAGAGCTACTAGAAAGTATTGCTGAAACGCCACTCAAGGGTGAATGCCTTCTCATTGTTGAAGGTGCCAGTCAGGATGTGGAGGAAAAGGACGAGGAGGACTTGTTTTCAGATATCCAATCACGCATCCAAGAAGGAATGAAGAAAAATCAAGCCATAAAGGAAGTTGCGAAACTCTACCAGTGGAATAAAAGTCAGCTCTACGCTGCCTACCACGATTGGGAAGAAAATCAAGAAAATGACTAAACAGGGAAGTTTGCCTTCTTCCCTTTTTTTGTTATACTAGTAGAAGAAAAATTAGAAAGATTTGTGGGTGTCAAATAGTCTAGTAGCTTGTTTTTATTTGGACTTGGTTTCCACCCAAAGAGGTATTAGTGTCGTGTCTCAATCTTATATCAATGTTATCGGAGCAGGTTTGGCAGGGTCTGAAGCTGCCTACCAAATCGCAGAACGTGGTATTCCAGTTAAACTCTATGAAATGCGTGGTGTCAAGTCAACTCCTCAGCACAAAACAGACAATTTTGCTGAATTGGTTTGTTCCAATTCCTTACGTGGGGATGCCCTGACAAATGCTGTTGGGCTCCTCAAGGAAGAAATGCGTCGCTTGGGTTCTGTCATTTTGGAATCTGCTGAAGCTACACGTGTTCCTGCTGGTGGAGCCCTTGCGGTGGACCGTGATGGTTTCTCAAAAATGGTGACCGAAAAAGTGGCCAATCATCCCTTGATTGAAGTGGTTCGTGATGAAATTACAGAATTGCCGACCGATGTTATTACAGTTGTCGCTACTGGTCCTTTAACCAGTGATGCCCTAGCTGAGAAGATTCATGCCCTTAATGACGGTGATGGTTTCTATTTCTATGACGCGGCGGCGCCGATTATCGACGTTAATACCATCGATATGAACAAGGTCTATCTCAAGTCTCGTTATGACAAGGGAGAGGCGGCCTACCTCAATGCTCCAATGACCAAGCAAGAGTTTATGGATTTTCATGAAGCCTTGGTCAATGCTGAAGAAGCACCGCTCAATTCCTTTGAAAAAGAAAAGTACTTTGAAGGTTGTATGCCTATCGAAGTCATGGCTAAACGTGGCATTAAAACCATGCTTTATGGCCCTATGAAACCAGTCGGTCTGGAGTATCCAGATGACTACACAGGACCTCGTGATGGAGAATTTAAAACTCCTTATGCAGTTGTCCAACTTCGTCAGGACAATGCGGCTGGTAGCCTCTACAATATCGTCGGGTTCCAGACCCACCTCAAATGGGGAGAACAAAAACGTGTCTTCCAAATGATTCCAGGTCTTGAAAATGCGGAGTTTGTCCGTTATGGGGTCATGCACCGCAATTCTTACATGGATTCACCTAATCTCCTTGAACAGACTTATCGTTCTAAGAAACAACTAAACCTTTTCTTTGCTGGTCAAATGACGGGTGTGGAAGGCTATGTTGAGTCAGCAGCTTCGGGCTTAGTTGCGGGTATTAACGCTGCTCGTCTCTTTAAAGGAGACAGCGAGGCTATTTTCCCAGAAACAACAGCGATTGGAAGTCTAGCGCATTACATCACCCATGCGGACAGCAAACACTTCCAGCCCATGAATGTCAACTTCGGTATTATCAAGGAATTGGAAGGCGAGCGTATCCGTGATAAGAAGGCTCGTTATGAAAAAATTGCAGAGCGTGCTCTTACCGACTTAGAGGAATTTTTAACGGTTTAATTTTTTTGAAAGAATTGCTCATGATACTATAAAAATCTTAGAAATTGTGATAAAATAGGTAGGATAAAAAAAGGAGAGTAAAAATGGCGAATCCCAAGTATAAACGTATTTTAATCAAGTTATCAGGTGAAGCCCTTGCCGGTGAACGTGGCGTAGGGATTGATATCCAAACAGTTCAAACAATCGCAAAAGAGATTCAAGAAGTTCATAGTCTAGGGATCGAAATTGCCCTTGTTATTGGTGGAGGAAATCTCTGGCGTGGAGAACCTGCTGCAGAAGCAGGAATGGACCGTGTTCAGGCCGATTACACTGGAATGCTTGGGACCGTGATGAATGCTCTTGTGATGGCAGATTCATTGCAGCAAGTTGGTGTCGATACGCGTGTGCAAACTGCCATTGCCATGCAACAAGTGGCAGAGCCGTACGTACGTGGACGTGCCCTTCGTCATCTTGAAAAAGGCCGCATCGTTATCTTTGGTGCTGGGATTGGTTCACCTTACTTCTCAACAGATACAACAGCTGCCCTTCGTGCAGCTGAAATCGAAGCGGATGCCATTCTGATGGCTAAAAATGGGGTAGACGGTGTTTACAATGCCGATCCTAAGAAAGACAAAACTGCCGTTAAGTTTGAAGAATTGACCCACCGTGACGTTATCAATAAAGGTCTTCGTATCATGGACTCAACTGCTTCAACCCTCTCTATGGACAACGACATTGACTTGGTTGTCTTCAATATGAATCAACCAGGCAACATCAAACGTGTCGTATTTGGTGAAAATATCGGAACAACAGTTTCAAACAATATCGAAGAAAAGGAATAAGAAAATTATGGCTAATGCAATTGTAGAAAAAGCTAAAGAGAGAATGACCCAGTCTCACCAATCACTTGCTCGTGAATTTGGTGGTATCCGTGCCGGTCGTGCCAACGCGAGCTTGCTAGACCGTATCCACGTAGAATACTATGGAGTCGAAACTCCTCTTAACCAAATCGCTTCAATTACCATTCCAGAAGCGCGTGTTTTGTTGGTAACACCATTTGACAAGTCTTCATTGAAAGACATCGAACGTGCCTTGAACGCTTCTGATCTTGGTATCACACCAGCTAATGATGGTTCTGTGATCCGCTTGGTTATCCCTGCCCTTACAGAAGAAACTCGTCGTGACCTTGCTAAAGAAGTGAAGAAGGTTGGTGAAAATGCTAAAGTGGCTGTCCGCAACATCCGCCGCGACGCTATGGACGAAGCTAAGAAGCAAGAAAAAGCAAAAGAAATCACTGAAGACGAATTGAAGACTCTTGAAAAAGATATTCAAAAAGTAACAGACGATGCTGTGAAACACATCGACGACATGACTGCCAATAAAGAAAAAGAAATCTTGGAAGTCTAAAAATAAACAGAAAAACTCAGTTGGCATTGCTGGCTGAGTTTTATTCGAAAGAAGGAAATATGAATACAAATCTTGCAAGTTTTATCGTTGGACTCATCATCGATGAAAATGACCGTTTTTACTTTGTGCAAAAGGATGGTCAGACCTATGCTCTTGCTAAGGAAGAAGGTCAACATACAGTAGGGGATACGGTCAAAGGTTTCGCCTACACGGATATGAATCAAAAACTCCGCCTGACAACCTTAGAAGTGACTGCCACTCAGGACCAATTTGGTTGGGGAACCGTAACAGAAGTTCGTAAGGATTTGGGTGTCTTTGTCGATACTGGTCTACCTGACAAGGAAATCGTTGTGTCACTCGATATCCTCCCTGAGTTCAAGGAACTCTGGCCTAAGAAGGGTGACAAACTCTACATCCGCCTTGAAGTGGACAAGAAAGACCGAATCTGGGGACTCTTGGCTTATCAAGAAGATTTCCAACGTCTGGCTCGTCCTGCTTACAACAACATGCAGAACCAAAACTGGCCAGCCATTGTTTACCGTCTCAAGCTATCAGGAACTTTTGTTTACCTACCAGAGAATAACATGCTTGGTTTTATCCATCCCAGCGAACGTTATGCAGAGCCACGTTTGGGGCAAGTGTTAGATGCGCGGGTCATCGGTTTCCGTGAAGTGGACCGTACCTTGAACCTATCCCTCAAACCACGTTCCTTTGAAATGTTGGAAAATGATGCTCAGATGATTTTGACCTACTTGGAAAGCAATGGCGGTTTCATGACCTTAAATGATAAGTCATCTCCTGAGGACATCAAGGCAACCTTTGGCATTTCTAAAGGTCAGTTCAAGAAAGCACTCGGTGGCTTGATGAAGGCTGGCAAAATCAAGCAAGACCAGTTTGGTACAGAGTTGATTTAGGTCTTATAGACATGACAAAGAAACTTGAAGAAATGAGTTTAGAGGAACTCTGGCAACTTTTTCCTATTTTTCTAGTAGAGCACAGGTCAGAGTGGAAAGACTGGTATGAATCGGAAAAAACAAGTCTGAAAAAAATATTGGGTACAAATGTTATTAAAAGAATAGAACATATCGGTAGCACTGCTATCCCTAATATTTGGGCCAAAAATATCGTTGATATTCTGTTAGAAGTAGGTAGAATAGAGGATTTAGCAAGAGTTAGGGATTTATTGGTGAAGAATGGTTGGCTAGTGATGTCAGAGAGTCCTAACAGGATTTCGCTAAATAAAGGATATACAGATCAGGGATTTGCTGAGAAAGTTTTTCATTTACATTTGCGAATGACGGGAGATCATGACGAGATTTATTTTAGAGATTATCTCTGCCAGCATCCTGATATCGCCCAAGCGTATCAGGAATTAAAACTAAGTTTGTGGAAAAAATTTGAACACAATCGAGACGCCTATACAGATGCTAAAACAGATTTTATAAACCACTACGTTTCAGAGGCTAAGTCCAGTAATTTTCAAGAATCAGAAAAGTGTCATCAAAAAACTCTTGATAGGAGAAAGAATTGAGAAAATCATTTTACACTTGGCTCATGACCGAGCGCAATCCTAAAAGTAATAGCCCAAAAGCCATCTTGGCAGATCTCGCTTTTGAGGAGTCAGCTTTTCCAAAACACACGGATGATTTTGATGAGGTGAGTCGCTTTTTGGAGGAGCATGCCAGCTTCTCTTTTAACCTAGGAGACTTTGACGCCATCTGGCAAGAATACTTAGAACACTAGAGACAATGAGATGAGGCTAGTATTTTATTGTTCTCTTTGCTATAATAAAAAGAAATAAACGGATTAGAGAGGTTCTTTATTTGAAGGAACATTCAATAGACATTCAACTGAGTCATCCAGATGACTTGTTCCATCTTTTTGGTTCCAATGAGCGCCATCTTCGTTTGATGGAAGAAGAGCTCGATGTGGTGATTCATGCTCGTACGGAGATTGTGCAGGTTTTGGGCGAAGAGACTGCCTGTGAGGAAGCCCGTCAGGTTATTCAGGCTTTGATGGTCTTGGTAAATCGTGGAATGACAGTCGGCACGCCAGATGTGGTGACTGCGATTAGCATGGTCAAAAACGATGAAATCGACAAGTTTGTCGCCCTTTACGAAGAAGAAATTATCAAGGACAATACTGGGAAACCAATTCGTGTCAAAACCTTGGGTCAAAAGCTTTATGTGGACAGTGTCAAACAGCATGATGTGACCTTTGGAATCGGACCTGCAGGGACAGGGAAGACCTTTCTTGCAGTGACCTTGGCAGTGACTGCCCTTAAACGCGGGCAGGTCAAGCGGATTATCCTTACTCGTCCAGCAGTGGAAGCAGGTGAGAGTCTAGGATTTCTTCCGGGTGATCTCAAGGAGAAGGTCGATCCTTATCTTCGACCAGTTTATGATGCCTTGTATCAGATTCTCGGGAAAGACCAAACGACCCGTCTCATGGAGCGTGAGATTATCGAAATCGCGCCCCTTGCCTATATGCGTGGCCGGACTTTGGATGATGCCTTTGTCATTCTCGATGAGGCACAAAATACGACCATCATGCAGATGAAGATGTTCTTGACTCGTTTAGGCTTTAATTCGAAGATGATTGTCAATGGAGATATCAGCCAGATTGACCTGCCACGTAATGTTAAGTCCGGTTTGATTGATGCTCAAGAAAAGCTCAAGAACATTCACCAAATCGACTTTGTTCATTTTTCAGCCAAGGATGTGGTTCGCCATCCAGTTGTCGCTCAGATTATCCGAGCTTATGAACCGGCTCCAGTTAAGGTTGAAGAAAAGAACCAAGAAACAGAATAGCAAAAGAGCAGTTCAATTTGAACTGCTCTTTTTTAATGAGTGTATAGCTTTAAACAAGTTCGTTGATAGAAGTATGATCTTTATCGAGTCCTTGAGCAACTGGGAGGCTGGTTAAGTAACCTTTATAAGTGGTCACACCTTGACGCAAGCCTTCATCTTCAGCAATTGCTTGTGCGAATCCTTTGCCAGCCAGAGCTTCGATATAAGGAAGAGTGACATTGGTTAGGGCGATAGTAGAGGTACGAGCAACTGCACCAGGGATATTGGCAACGGCATAGTGGAGAACACCGTATTTTTCATAGACAGGTTCATCGTGCGTTGTCACACGGTCAGCTGTCTCGATAACGCCACCTTGGTCAACGGCAACATCAACGATGACAGAGCCTGGACGCATTTGTTTGACCATCTCATCTGTCACCAATTTCGGTGCTTTGGCACCAGGGATGAGAACTGCACCAATCACCACATCAGCATCTCTCACACTTGCTTCGATGTTGAATGAATTAGACATAAGAGTTTGAATTTGGTTTCCAAAGACTTCTTCTAGAACCGAGAGACGCTTAGCGCTGATATCTAAAATAGTCACTTGAGCACCAAGACCAAGGGCAATGCGGGCAGCATGTGTACCGACGACACCACCACCGATGATAGTTACTTTTCCTTTTGGAACGCCTGGTACACCACCTAGTAGGACACCAGAACCACCAGCTTGCTTAGTAAGGAAGTGGGCTCCGATTTGAACAGCCATACGACCAGCAACCTCACTCATAGGAACGAGGAGTGGTAGTTGTCCTTGATTATCACGAACAGTTTCATAGGCAACTCCTGTTGTTTTTGCTGCTAGCATAGCATCTGCTAATTCTGGAGCAGCGGCCATGTGCAAGTAGGTGAAGAGGAGAAGATCGTCGCGCAAATAACCATATTCAGAAGCTAGTGGTTCTTTTACTTTCACGACCAACTCGGCAGCCCAAGCTTCAGCAGCAGTAGCGACAATCTCAGCTCCTTGCTTTTGATAGTCAGCATCAGTAAATCCTGAACCTAGACCAGCATTTGTTTCGATGAGGACACGATGTCCACGGCTGACTAAACTATGGACGCCAGCAGGAGTGAGGGCAACGCGGTTTTCGTTATTTTTAATTTCTTTTGGGATTCCGATTAACATAGAGATAACCTACCTTTCAATTGACGGTCTTGTTTTAGTTGTCACATTTTAGTTCATAAATCAAAAATGTGATGGTTTTATTGTATATGAAACCGCTTCAAAAATCAAGAAAAACTTGTCATCCAAATTTATTTATGCTAGACTAGTGAGAATCAAGCTCTAATGGAGGGAAAAGTATGGAATCAATATTTGTGAAATTTGCCCAGTATCCATCAATAGAAACGGAGCGTTTGTTGCTCCGACCTGTAACCTTGGACGATGCAGAAGCTATGTTTGAGTATGCCTCAGACAGAGAAAATACACGCTACACTTTTCCAACAAATCAAAGCCTAGAAGAAACCAAGAACAACATCGCTCAGTTTTACTTGGCTAGTCCCTTGGGCCGTTGGGGAATCGAATTAAAAAGCAATGGTCAGTTTATTGGTACCATTGACTTGCACAAGATCGACCCCCTTCTCAAAAAAGCAGCTATTGGTTACATTATCAACCAAAAGTATTGGAATCAGGGATTGATGACAGAAGCCAATCGTGCCGTGATTGAACTGGCTTTTGAGAAGATTGGAATGAACAAGTTGACCGCTCTTCACGATAAAGACAATCCCGCATCAGGAAAGGTCATGGAGAAATCAGGTATGCGTTTTTCCCACGAAGAACCCTATGCCAGAATGGATAATAAAGAACCAGGTCGAATGATCACAAGGGTTCATTATGTCTTGACTAAGGAAGACTATTTTGCAAATAAATAAGCAGGTGAAAAGATTTTTCAGCTGTTTTTTTCTTTCTCTTGCGAATAACTTAAGAGAGGAGAAAATATGGAAGCAATTATCGAGAAAATCAAAGAGTATAAAATCATTGTCATCTGTGCTGGTTTGGGTTTGGCCTTGGGCGGATTTTTCTTGCTAAAACCATCTACACAAAAACCCGTCACAGAAACAAATTTGCAGGCTGAAGTTGCAGCTGTTTCAAAGGATTCATCATCTGAAAAGGAAATCAAGAAGGAAGAAAAGGAAGAATCTGCTGAACAAGATCTAATCACGGTAGATGTCAAAGGTGCTGTTAAATCGCCAGGGATTTATGATTTGCCAGTAGGAAGTCGAGTTCATGATGCCGTTCAGAAGGCAGGTGGCTTGACAGATGAGGCAGATAGCAAGTCGCTCAATCTAGCACAGAAAGTCAGTGACGAGGCTCTTGTCTATGTTCCAACTAAGGGAGAAGAAGCGGCTAGTCAGCAGGCTGCCTCAGGAACGACTCCTTCGACAAGTAAAGATAAGAAGGTCAACCTCAATAAAGCTAGTCTGGAAGAACTCAAGCAGGTCAAAGGCTTGGGAAGAAAGCGAGCACAGGATATTATCGACCATCGTGAGGCAAATGGCAAATTCAAGTCGGTAGATGAATTAAAGAAAGTCTCTGGTATTGGCGCTAAGACCATAGAAAAGCTAAAAGATTATGTCACAGTGGATTAAGAATTTCCCAATTCCCCTAATCTATCTGAGTTTTCTGTTACTCTGGCCTTACTATGCCATTTTCTCAGTATCTTATCTTGCTTTACTAGGCTTTGTTTTTCTACTCATCTGTCTCTTTTTTCAATTTCCTTGGAAATCGGCCGGTAGAGTTCTAGCGATTTGTGGAGTTTTTGGAATTTGGTTTTTGTTTCAAAATTGGCAACAGACACAAGCAAGTCAAAACCTAGCGGATTCTGTTGAGAGGGTACGGATTTTACCAGATACCATCAAAGTCAATGGAGACAGTCTGTCCTTTCGGGGCAAGGCTGAGGGCCGCACCTTCCAAGTTTATTATAAGCTACAGTCCGAGGAAGAGAAAGAGCTCTTTCAGGCCTTAACAGACCTTCATGAGATAGAGATAGAAGGAAAACTTTCAGAGCCTGAAGTTCAGAGGAATTTTGGTGGCTTTAACTACCAAGCCTATCTGAAGACTCAAGGAATTTACCAAATTTTGACTATCAAGAGTATCCAGTCAATGAAACAGGTTAGAAGTTGGGATATAGGAGAAAATCTGTCTGGTTTACGTCGGAAGGCTGTAGTTTGGATCAAGATGCGCTTTCCAGATCCTATGCGCAATTATATGACAGGTCTTCTTTTAGGACATTTGGACACGGACTTTGAGGAGATGAATGAGCTCTATTCCAGTCTTGGAATTATCCATCTCTTTGCCTTGTCGGGTATGCAGGTAGGCTTTTTCATGGATGCCTTTAAGAAACTCCTCTTGCGATTGGGCTTAACTCAAGAAAAGTTGAAGTGGCTAACTTATCCCTTTTCTCTTATCTATGCAGGTCTGACAGGATTTTCAGCATCTGTTATTCGCAGTCTCTTGCAAAAGTTACTGGCCCAACATGGTGTTAAGGGTTTGGATAATTTTGCCTTGACGATCCTTGTCCTTTTTATCATTATGCCAAACTTTTTCCTAACTGCAGGAGGAGTCTTGTCCTGTGCCTACGCCTTTATCTTGACCATGACAAGCAAAGAAGGGGAGGGGCTCAAGGCTGTTGCCAGAGAAAGTTTGGTCATTTCTTTGGGAATATTGCCCATTCTATCCTTCTATTTTGCAGAATTTCAGCCTTGGTCTATCCTTTTGACCGTTGTCTTTTCCTTTCTGTTTGATGTGGTCTTCTTGCCACTTTTGTCCATCTTATTCATTCTGTCTTTTATTTACCCAGTCACTCAGTTTAACTTTGTCTTTGAGTGGTTGGAGAACATCATTCGCTTGGTATCGCAGCTGGCAAGTAGACCTCTAGTTTTTGGTCAACCCAATGCGTGGTTTTTGATTCTTCTCTTAGTTTCATTAGCTTTAGTCTATGATTTTAGGAAAAATATTAAAAGAATAGCAGGAGTCATTCTCTTTATTGTGGGGCTCTTTTTCCTGACCAAGCATCCACTTGAAAATGAAATTACCATGCTGGATGTGGGGCAAGGGGAGAGTATTTTCCTACGGGATGTAACTGGGAAAACCATTCTCATAGATGTTGGTGGTAAGGTAGAAGCTAGTAAGAAAATCGAGGCTTGGCAAGAAAAGGCGACAACCAGCAATGCCCAGAGAACCTTGATTCCCTATCTTAAAAGTCGAGGAGTAGACAAGATTGACCAGCTGATTTTGACAAATACAGATAAGGAGCATATTGGCGATTTGCTAGAAGTAACAAAGGCTTTCCATGTCGGGGAGATTTTAGTATCAAAACGAAGTTTGACACAGAAGGATTTTGTGGCAGAATTAGAAGCAAGCCAAACCGAGGTGCGCAGTGTGACAGAGGGGGATAATTTTTCGATTTTTGGGAGTCAGTTAGAAGTCCTATCTCTAAGGCAGATTGGAGATGGGGATCGTGATGATTCTCTGGTTCTTTATGGAAAACTCTTAGATAAGCACTTTCTCTTCACAGGAAATTTGGAGGAAAAAAGAGAGAAGGATTTGCTGAAGCAATATCCTGACCTAGAGGTGGATGTCTTGAAAGCAGGCCAACATGGTGCTAAAACCTCATCAAATCCAGTTTTCCTCGAAAAACTCAAACCAGAGATTACTCTCATTTCAGTTGGAAAAAACAATCGTGCGAAACTCCCCCATCAGGAAACCTTGACACGACTGGAAAGTATCAAGAGTAAGATTTACCGAACTGACCAGCAAGGGGCTATCCGCTTTAAAGGATGGAATAGTTGGAGAATTGAAACGGTTCGATAAAATAGACAAAGTTTTTAAAAAATTGACTTTTTATCTTGACAAGGAATAGAAAACTTGGTATCATATAAAAGTTGAGAAAAGCAGAAGTGAGAGCTTCTCGCCTTGTGACATCAAGTTGCCTGGCCCTACGGATGAAAAGTTTCTAAGAAACGCTATCATAACGTGCGGGCTTGTATTATTACGAGCCTGCTATTGTTTTTCTCTAATAATAAAAAAGAGGTGAAAACCATAGCAAAGCAAGACTTATTCATCAATGATGAAATTCGTGTACGTGAAGTTCGCTTGATCGGTCTTGAGGGAGAACAGCTAGGCATCAAGCCACTCAGCGAAGCGCAAGCATTGGCTGATAGTGCAAATGTTGACTTAGTATTGATTCAACCCCAAGCAAAACCACCTGTTGCTAAAATTATGGACTACGGTAAGTTCAAATTTGAGTATCAGAAAAAGCAAAAAGAACAACGTAAAAAACAAAGTGTTGTTACTGTGAAAGAAGTTCGTCTGAGTCCAACTATTGACAAGGGTGACTTTGACACAAAACTTCGCAATGCACGCAAGTTCCTTGAAAAAGGAAATAAAGTTAAGGTATCCATTCGCTTTAAAGGGCGTATGATCACCCATAAAGAGATTGGTGCAAAAGTTTTAGCCGAGTTTGCTGAAGCAACACAAGATATTGCAATCATCGAACAACGAGCTAAGATGGATGGACGCCAAATGTTCATGCAGTTGGCGCCAGCAACTGACAAAAAATAATTGTCAGAAAGTTAAATAAAGGAGAAAAAATCATGCCAAAACAAAAAACACACCGCGCATCAGCTAAACGTTTCAAACGTACAGGTTCTGGTGGACTTAAACGTTTCCGTGCTTACACTTCTCACCGTTTCCACGGAAAAACTAAGAAACAACGTCGTCATCTTCGTAAAGCATCTATGGTGCATTCAGGAGATTTCAAACGTATCAAAGCAATGCTTACTCGCTTGAAATAATAGCCTAACAGTAAGTAAACAATTCTAGGAAATATTTGGAGGAAATAAAACATGGCACGTGTTAAAGGTGGCGTTGTATCACGCAAACGTCGTAAACGTATTCTTAAATTAGCAAAAGGTTACTATGGAGCTAAACACATCTTGTTCCGTACTGCAAAAGAACAAGTAATGAACTCTTACTACTATGCATACCGTGACCGTCGTCAGAAAAAACGTGACTTCCGTAAATTGTGGATCACTCGTATCAATGCGGCAGCTCGTTTGAACGGACTTTCATACTCACAATTGATGCATGGTTTGAAATTGGCTGAAATCGAAGTTAACCGTAAAATGCTTGCTGACTTGGCTGTTAACGATGCAGTAGCTTTCACAGCTCTTGCAGATGCAGCTAAAGCAAAACTTGGTAAATAATGACAAACTGTTTCATTCTTACTCTCGTGGTTTTTACCGCAAGAGTAGGGTGAAACTTTTTTATTTTCCTTAAACGATTTTCTATTTTAGAGAGTAAATCACAGATTTTTTCAAAGAAAATAGGATATTTCTTGTATAATAGGAATATCTAAAAGATTTGGAGTTAGAAGAAGATGATAGTAGGTATTGATTTAGGAACGACTAATTCTTTAGTAGGGGTATACCAAGATGGCCAGGTCAAGTTGATTCCCAATGCTTTTGGTGAGTATTTGACTCCTTCTGTTGTGGCTTTAGATGACAATGATGAGATTATAGTTGGAAAAATTGCCAAGGAACGCTTGGTAACTCACCCAGATAAGACAGTTTCTCAGTTCAAGCGTTTTATGGGGACCAAACATGAGTTGACGTTAGGGAATCGAGCATATAAGGCTGAAGAATTGAGCTCTTTTATCATTCGAAAGTTGGTAGACGATGCAGAGACCTATCTTGGAGAAAAGGTTGAGGAAGTGATTGTCAGTGTACCAGCCTATTTCAATGATGCTCAACGCTATGCGACCAAACTAGCAGGGAAATTTGCAGGCGTTCAGATTGATCGGATTATCAATGAACCTTCTGCAGCGGCTCTTGCTAAAAGATCTATGGTAAACCAGGAAGATCAATCTTTTATTGTAGTCGATTTTGGCGGTGGTACTCTTGATATTTCAGTTGTAGAGCTTTTTGATAATATCGTCGAAATCGTGTCGATCGCAGGGGACAATCGTTTGGGAGGAGAAGACTTCACTGCGGCTATTGCTGAGGAATTTTTAGTTTCTAATCAATTAACCAAGGATACGATTTCCCGAGAATTTTATAGCAAGATTCTGGTACAGGCTGAAAAGACAAAGCTAGAACTCAATGATAAAGAAGAAGTGAAGATGACGGTTCTGGACCAAGAACAGGAATACACTTTAGACCTGAGCTACCAGCGTTTTTATGAGCTTTGTCAACCGTTGTTAGCCCGTGTTAAGGCTGTTTTGGATCGTGCCTTGATGGATGCACGCTATAGCTATGTGTCATCAGATAACTTTGTTCTTGTTGGGGGGACTTCGAAACTCCGCTTGGTTCAGGACTTTTTATCCTACTGTATCAATCAAATGGTTCAGGTATCGGATGATCCTGATCGGATGATTGCGAGAGGTTGTGCCCTTTTGGCAGGAATAAAAGAACGCCAGGGTGAGATACGAGATTTATTACTATCTGATATTTGTCCTTTTACACTGGGGATTGAGATAGTTGGAGACCGTTTTTCGCCGATTATTGAGCGAAATTCTACCCTACCTGCTTCACGCATTGAACAGTACTATACGGCTGAATTGGGACAGAGTCAAGTCAAGATAAAGGTCTATCAAGGTGAGATGATGAAGGCATCACAAAATCTGTTCCTAGGAGAATTAGAAGTTCCCGTCCCTGTGAATACTCGAGTAAATGAAAGTTTCACAGTTCGGTTTACCTATGATTTAAATGGAATTTTGGATGTCGAAGTGAAAATTGATTCAACACAGGAAGTCTTTAGTCATGTTATTCTCCAAGATAGTATTACTCTGACAGAAAGGGAAATCAAGGCTAAGCAAGCAGAGTTGACTCGCTATAAGATCAATGCTCAAGAAACAGAGGTTTATCGTTTCTTGATTGAAAAAGCGAATCGTGTGTACAGTATGCTCTTGGGGAGAAGAAGAGATGAGCTAATGGCTGAAACTAGACGATTTGAAGAAGAGGTCAGTCAAGCATCTGTTTATCATTTGCCAAAACTTTATCAATCATTTTCAAACTATTTAGACTTCCTAGAGCGAGGACTATAAAAGAGGAGACCTTATGAATATATGGGAAACTTTAGGGATAGAGCCAACGACTGACGTCAAGCTTATTAGAAGGCGTTATGCTGAACTGGTTCGGCTCTATCACCCAGAAGACCAACCAGAAATTTACCAAGAAATTGTTGAAGCTTACCAGTCTGCTTTGAGAGAAGCACGGTCTAAAAAGACCAGACAAGAAAGTGGTAGAAGTGAAGCTAGCTCCACTCGGCAGATTAATGAGCAAGAAAACAGAACGACAAACTCATCTACCAATTCACTTGATTTTGAATTATTTAAGTCTGAGGAGAAAACTGAGCAAGTAGATACTGCACAACCTTCTCTTGACTTTGGTGATGTTCATGAGACTGCTGCTTCAAATGAAAGCTACAATGAACCAGTCGCTCCTCGACTAAATTTTGAAACGGTCAATGAAGATACAAGTTCTCAAGAGGTAGCTGCATCTAGAAATGTCTTAGATTTCAGTGATTACCTAGAGTCAGAGTATTTGATTCGAAATGCGATTGAAAGTATTGTAGGGAATCCTGACTATACCATAGAAGAACAAGAAAATCTTTGGAAACAGCTCTTTAATAACTATCAAGACAGTTTGTATTTTGTTAAAAATGTCCTAGAGGAAATGGATGTTTATGTTTTTAATCAAGCTGACCAGTTCTCCATCTTTATTCTCTTTTTAAAATACTTCGTAAGAGATTTTAAGGATTGGGGTTACTACTATAAACTTGAGTTCTGGAGAGAAAAAATAAAGGAAACCGAAAAGGATGAAGTTTCCCTTGAAAATGCTAGGAAGGAAACAGAGCAGTTTTATGCTTCTTATCTGATGTGTCAAGAGATTCTTGGTGATTTTCAATCAGCCAATCAAATCAGATCCTGGAAAGAGTTTTTTAGACGTCCTTATTGGACTAAAATGACACTCATTCAGTTGAATAATGAAGTCTACAATATTAAGAGTGTTCCAGTATTGGCCTATATTCTCGATATGATTGGCCAAGGTAATACTAAAGAGGAACAAAAAGCCTATGACGAGCTTGTAGTTTACTTGGAGGAATTGAAGGCAGAAACAACTGAACCAGTTGATATTCATCGTTACAATTTGTTAAATCCTTCAGATGTTGAGGAGGCATTATATCTCTTAGTCTACAGTCCAAATCAAGACGAGGATATACTCGTACAAGCCTGGCACTATCTCCTTGAATCCACCCAGGATAAATCACTCTTGCTTCAATTATTAGAGGAAATCGATGTTTATCCATTTACAAATGAAAAGGTCCTAGATCTTGTTTTTGAATTTGTGAAGAATTATATCAAGGATGAAGAAAGTGCCTATCTGAAAAAATTGACTTTCTGGAAAGATGCGCATTCCTATCCATGGGATATCAAGAAATATGAGTTCAATAAAAAAGAGAAATTTGATTTCTGGTATTATGAGGGATATCTCTTTGTCGATCAATTGTTAAAAGATGATAAACTTGTCAATGATTGGACGATTTGGAAACAAGTTTTTAAGGAGAAACCTCGTATTTATCCTATCTTTTTTGAACAAATTTATAAGGAAAATCACCGCTTTACAGACGGAGAGCTATTGAAGTTTATATTGGGGCAATTCCCTACTTCTAGTATGGCTCCACATTTGATGACAGAGGAGACAGACCAGAAACTCGATGAGATGACCAACTTTGCTTATCAACTCTGTCATCCGAATGCTAAAGTATCCTATTTCACCTGGATAAAAAGAGAGGTGGTAAAAAATAGGCTGTTAATAATGTTCTATGCGATTTTAACGATTGTCAGTTTGATGTTTAGCGTCTACGATATAGATAGTTCAAATAGATGGCTTTATATAGGAATGGTTACTCTCTATAATTGCTACATTCATAGGAGACTGGACCAACCAATCAAAGAGGGCCTCACTGCTCGACGATCAAAAATAAAATTTTATTACAATAGAAATCTGTGGGTTTTAGGGGTGATACTGCTTTCCTTTGTTCCAGTTGTTCCGCTTGGTCTCATTACTTGTTTATTTTTTATAACTATTTTTTCTATCATCGATGGATTCCAGGTACGTTACGGTATGAGAGTGGCTGTTTCTTTAAACAAATTAGTTCCACTGGGACTGTTTCTATCAGCTGGCTTTCTAGTTGCTTTGGCTACCGAAAATGAACTGAGTTTTAGTTTGGTTTTAAACTATCTTTATATTCTCATTCCTATTATTGCAGTGGTTTTCTATACAAAACTGAAGTCAGGTTTTCCATCTTCAGTTATAAAAGTTCTACTTCCGGCCTTGTTAGGTATCCTTGTGTTTTACCTAATTCCCTATGTTCATGTTCGGCTAGCTTTCTTTGATGCTGTTATACTCAGTATGGATACGTTTAAAATAACACTGATAGTATTCTTAAACGCAATTGCCTTATCTTATTTCACCAAGGAACAAAATTCAAGCGCTGCGGTAATGAAAATTCATATGTTGTATGGTGTCCAGATTTTTATTTTTATCCGGCGTCTATTGATTATCTTGATTGGTCCGGTAACGGATCTACTTGGTAAGCGAATGGAAGTGGATGTTCTCTTGATGAACAATGAGTTTGCATTTTATTTTCTAGAATGGTTCTTCGTCCTTATCCTACTTTGGGTTATGCGAAATATTCGAAAGGAAAATCGTAAAAGTGCTGCTTAGAATGAAAGCTTAGAGAAGAGGACTCTAGTTCAAGTTTCTAGTAAATTTTCCTGAATAAAGGTATAATAGAACTATTAAAATAAAAGAGGTAATGAAAATGGCTTCAAAAATGCTACACACTTGCTTGCGAGTAGAAAACCTTGAAAAATCAATTGCATTTTATCAAGATGCTTTTGGTTTTAAAGAATTACGTCGCAGAGATTTTCCAGGTCATGCTTTCACCATTGTCTATCTAGGACTTGAGGGGGATGACTATGAGTTGGAGTTGACTTATAACTATGATCACGGTCCTTATGTGGTAGGAGATGGCTTTGCCCATATTGCCCTCAGTACACCTGACCTTGAGGCGCTACATCAAGAACATAGCGCTAAAGGCTATGAGGTGACAGCCCCTAATGGACTTCCAGGAACTCAACCAAACTATTACTTTATCAAGGATCCTGATGGCTACAAGGTCGAAGTCATTCGTGAAAAATAATCCAGTAAAGTCAAGTAGAATGTTCGTTTTCTGCTTGACTTTTTTTCTTTGAAAGAGTATACTAATACAAATTTAACCTTTAAGGGGAGTCCAGAGAGACTCACAAGGTGTCAGATAAAAGGGATAAGGGGACTCTCTGTGGAGACTTTTTAAGTGTGCGCATGAGTTCTAGCCTAACCCAACTGAGGCCTTGCATTAGCAAGGTCTTTTCTTTATCTGATCCCCTTAAATTTAAGGAGGAAAAGTCATGAATCCCACATGTAAGAAACGTTTGGGTGCTATTCGTTTGGAAACCATGAAGGTGGTCGCACAAGAGGAAATTGCGCCAGCAATCTTTGAATTAGTCCTAGAAGGGGAGATGGTTGAAGCCATGCGAGCAGGACAATTTCTTCATCTGCGTGTGCCTGATGATGCCCATCTCTTGCGCCGTCCTATTTCAATTTCGTCTATTGACAAGGCAAACAAGCAGTGCCACCTCATTTATCGGATTGAGGGGGCTGGGACCGCTATTTTTTCAACCTTAAGGCAGGGAGATACTCTTGATGTGATGGGGCCTCAGGGAAATGGTTTTGACTTGTCTGATTTAGACAATCAGAGCCAAGTTCTCCTCGTTGGTGGTGGGATTGGTGTTCCACCCTTGCTTGAGGTGGCTAAGGAATTGCATGCGCGTAGGGTGAAACTAGTAACAGTCCTCGGTTTTGCCAACAAGGATGCTGTTATTCTCGAAACAGAATTGGCCCAATATGGTCAGGTTTTTGTAACGACAGATGATGGTTCTTATGGCATTAAGGGAAATGTGTCAGTCGTCATTAATGACTTAGACAGTCAATTTGATGCTGTTTACTCATGTGGAGCTCCAGGAATGATGAAGTACATCAATCAAAGGTTTTATGACCACCCAAGAGCCTATCTATCTCTAGAATCTCGTATGGCTTGTGGGATGGGGGCTTGCTACGCCTGCGTTCTAAAGGTCCCAGATAGTGAGACCGTCAGCCAACGCGTCTGTGAAGATGGTCCTGTTTTCCGCACAGGAACAGTTGTATTATAAGGAGAAAGTCATGACTACAAATCGCTTACAAGTTTCTCTACCAGGCTTGGACTTGAAAAACCCCATCATACCAGCATCAGGCTGTTTTGGTTTTGGTCAGGAATATTCCAAGTACTATGATTTGGACCTTTTAGGCTCCATTATGATCAAGGCGACGACACTTGAACCACGTTTTGGGAATCCAACTCCAAGAGTCGCAGAGACACCTGCTGGCATGCTCAATGCAATCGGCCTTCAAAATCCTGGTTTAGAAGCTGTTTTAGCTGAAAAACTGCCTTGGCTGGAGAGAGAGTATCCAAATCTTCCCATTATCGCCAATGTTGCAGGCTTTTCAAAACAAGAGTACGCTGCCGTTTCTCAGGGGATTTCCAAGGCAGCAAATGTAAAAGCTATCGAGCTCAATATCTCTTGTCCGAATGTGGATCATGGCAATCATGGACTTTTGATTGGGCAAGACCCTGATCTAGCTTATGAAGTGGTAAAAGCGGCTGTGGAAGCTTCCCATGTACCAGTTTATGTTAAGTTAACCCCTAGTGTAACGGATGTTGTCACCATCGCCAAAGCCGCAGAAGATGCAGGGGCAAGTGGCTTAACCATGATCAATACTCTAGTCGGTATGCGCTTTGACCTCAAAACCAGAAAGCCAATCCTAGCCAATGGAACAGGTGGAATGTCTGGACCAGCAGTCTTTCCAGTAGCCCTCAAACTCATCCGCCAAGTCGCCCAAACAACCGACCTTCCCATCATTGGAATGGGAGGAGTGGATTCGGCTGAAGCAGCGCTAGAAATGTATCTGGCTGGGGCATCTGCCATCGGAGTTGGAACAGCCAACTTTACCAATCCTTATGCCTGTCCTGATATCATCGAACATCTACCAAAAGTCATGGATAAGTATGGCATTAGCAGTTTGGAAGAACTACGCAAGGAAGTCAAAGCTAGTCTGAGATAAGCTAGTCTTTCCTTATCGTCAACAAGAAATAGAATCTTCATCAATTTGTAATATTTCCGTCGGTTAACTATGTTACAATAGGGTTTAGAAAACGTTATTGGAGCATTTAAATGAAACGATGGAAAGTGGCCCTAGTAAGTGCTGGCTTATTGGGGTGTTTTTTTACTGTAGTGGAGACAGCAAAAGCAGAAGAGGGAACTTGGCAAGGAAAGACCTACCTCAAAGCAGACGGGAAACCAGCAACTAACCAATGGATCTATGACCAAACGCAACAGGCCTGGTTTTATTTAACAGCTGATGGAAATCGTGCTGAGAACGGCTGGTTGACAGTTGGTGGTAAGGATTACTATTTTAACGAAGCTGGAAAATTAGCTACGAAAACGTGGGTTGGCCAGTACTATGTGACTGAAAGTGGTGCTAAAGCAAAGGAACAGTGGGTATTTAATCAGGAACAAGAATCCTGGTATTATCTAAAGTCTGATGGTCAGAAAGCTCAAAACGAATGGATTCAACAAGGTCAGGAAAAATATTACCTTAAAGAAGACGGGAAAATGGCCAAAGATGAGTGGATCACTCAAGGGGAGAACCAGTACTACATCAATTCACAAGGTAAAATGCTGAAAAATGCTTGGCTTGGTAAGAACTATATATCAGAAAAAGGTCATAAGGTTAAACAAGCCTGGATTTATGATTACAACTATAGCAGTTGGTTCTACCTTCAACAAGATGGTACCTATGCTGAAAATGGCTGGTTAACCATAGATGGTAAGGACTACCATTTCAAATCAGGTGGCTATCTTTCTACCGAGCGCTGGATAGATCGCTTCTATGTTGCGAAGAGTGGAGCTAAACTGAAATCGGAATGGCTCTTTGACAAGAATTATAACTCTTGGTTTTACTTGAAAGCTGACGGAACCTATGCTGAAAAAGGTTGGCAAACCATCAAAGGCAAGGATTACCATTTCAAATCAGGCGGCTACCTCTCTACGGAAACTTGGATTGACCGCAGTTATGTGACGAGCAGTGGAGCAAAAGCTGGCAAAGGGTGGCTCTTTGACAAGAATTATAACTCTTGGTTCTATATTAACTCTGATGGAAATTATGCCAATAAAGAATGGCTCTGGGATAATGGTTACTACTATCTCAAATCTGGTGGTTATATGGCTACGAGTGAGTGGGTATGGTACAAGAACAATTGGTTCTACCTCAAGTCAAATGGAAAGATGGCTGAGAAAGAATTAATCTACGATTCATCCGACCAATCATGGTACTACCTTAAATCAGGCGGTTATATGGCAAAAAATGAAACTGTGGATGGTCATACCTTGGATGCTTCTGGTAGATGGCATGTTGCGGATAAAACCAAATATTACAAAGTTAAACCAATCACTGCCTATGTCTATAGTGCATCTGGAGAAATCTTAAGTTACATTAACCAAGGAAGCATTGTTTCACTGGATAGTTCGACGCGAAAAGGTGGCCGACTTGCAGTTTCGATTTCTGGCTTGTCTGGCTATATGAATCAAAGTGATTTGACAGCAGTAGATGAAGGAAGCGAGTTTATCCCTCATTATACTAGTGATGGGAAATTCCTTTACCATGAACTCTCTCCATACACGAGTATCAAAGTAGCTCCACACATATCTGCTATGGTTATTGGTAAGAAGTACTACTCAACTGATGGAGAGCATTTTGATGGCTTTACAATTAAAAATCCTTTCCTCTATAAAAACTTAAGAGAACCAAGTAATTATAGTGCAGCTGAGTTGGATAAACTGTATTCGATGATGAACTTGCAGGATAGTCCTCTTGCAGGTAAAGGAGCGACTTTCAAAGAAGCTGAAGAACGCTACGGTGTCAATGCCCTTTACTTGATGGCACATAGTGCCCTTGAAAGTGCTTGGGGACGCAGTCAAATTGCCAGAGATAAGAACAACTTCTTTGGTATTGCTGCTTATGATACTAGCCCATATCTCTCAGCCAAGAGCTTTGATAATGTGGATAAAGGAATTCTTGGAGCGGCCAAGTGGATTCGTGAGAATTACATTGACTACGGTAGAGACCACCTTGGAAACAAGGCAACCGGGATGAATGTTCGCTATGCTTCTGATCCATACTGGGGTGAGAAGATAGCCAGCATCATGATGACTATCAACAGCAAACTTGGTTGGAAAGACTAATCAAAACAAATCAACGATAACTACTGAGAAGTGGTTATCGTTTTTGTTTTAAACATTAGAGGAGAAATAGTATAATAACATTCTCTTTATTCTTGAACAATTATCAAAATGATAGTAAAATGTAATAGGAGATATTAATCTATTTACTATATAGAAAGGAGGATTTTATGAAAAAATTACTATCCTTCTCAATTGCCTTGCTTTCAATCACAACACTAGTTGCTTGTTCTGGACATAAGGCGGAATCAAAGGTCTCAGAAGAAAAAATTGAACAGAAGCAAATCAAGTTTGATGAGAAGTTGTTTAAAGAAGCTGGGCTCTTGCCTTTTAAAAATGAGAAACAACTAGAACTTGGGGAATTGGATTCTAAATCACGCGCAACGGGTGCTCATATTCAACTTAAGGACAGTGATGAGCCAACTGAGAAGAGAGAGTCCAAGTTGACTTATGATCCAGTTGGATGGCACAATTATAAATTCTTTTATGGTGATGGTAAAAAAGAAGCTTGGTTGATGAGTCGTGGTCATTTGGTTGGGTACCAGTTTAGTGGATTAAACGATGAAAAGAAAAACTTGGTTCCTATGACTAACTGGCTCAATGCTGGAAATTATTCTGGAACAGATGACCAAAACCAAAGTAGCATGCTTTACTATGAGAATCGATTGGACTCTTGGTTGGCCAATCATCCGAACTACTATCTTGACTACAAGGTGACCCCAATCTATCAGAAAGATGAATTGATTCCGAGACAAATTGAATTGCAGTATGTGGGAATTGATGAAAATGGCAAACTATTGGAAATCAAATTGGGTGGTAGTAAAGAAAAGGTTAATCAGTATTCAGTGACGCATGTCGTTTTAGACAATGTTTCAGCTAATGCGGAAATCAATTACTTGGATGGTACGGCTAAAAATACAGTTGAAAACAAAGAAGAAAAAGCTAAAAAAGAAGCTGAGGAAAAAGCCAAGAAAGAGGCTGAAGAAAAAGAAGCAGCTGAAAAGAAAGCAAAAGAAGAAGAGCAGGAAAAAGCTCGCCAAGCCGCACAAGAAAAGGAAGAAAGCCAGGAATCAAACTCGCAATCAACAAATTCAGGTGGCTACTTTAGAGATAAAAACGGAAGATGGCACAGACCAAATGGTAAATTTGCTTCTAAGAAAGAAATTAGAGAAGCCGGATTGCAGTGGTAGGAAGAATTTAGTAGATATACAGTCAAAAAGCCGTCGGAAAACGGTTTTTTGTTATAATTAAATGAAGAATGTAGAATTGAAGGAGAACATCATGACTTTTGAAGAAATCCTGCCTGGATTAAAGGCTAAGAAAAAATATGTACGAACTGGTTGGGGAGGGGCTGAAAACTATGTCCAACTCTTTGACACTATCGAACAAAACGGGGTTGCACTTGAAGTGACGCCTTATTTTCTAATCAACGTGTCTGGGGAGGGAGAAGGTTTTTCCATGTGGAGCCCGACACCTTGTGATGTTTTGGCGACGGATTGGGTAGAAGTGTATGACTAGACGTGTATTGATTACGGGAGTAAGTTCAGGGATTGGTCTGGCTCAAGCTCGACTCTTTTTAGAGAAGGGTTATCAAGTTTATGGTGTGGACCAAGGTGAAAATCCACTCTTACAGGGTGATTTCCACTTTTTACAGAGAGATTTGACCTTGGACTTGGAGCCAATTTTTGATTGGTGTCCTTATGTGGATGTTTTGTGCAATACTGCAGGAGTTTTGGATGATTACAAACCACTTTTGGAACAATCAGCGCAGGAAATTCAAGAGATTTTTGAAATCAACTATATGACTCCTGTTGAGTTGACTCGTTATTATTTGACGCAAATGCTGGAAAATAAAAAAGGAATCATTATCAATATGTGTTCGATTGCTTCAAGTCTAGCTGGCGGAGGTGGTCACGCCTATACCTCGTCTAAGCACGCCTTAGCTGGCTTTACCAAGCAGTTGGCTCTAGACTATGCTGAGGCTGGGATTCAGGTATTTGGAATTGCTCCAGGGGCAGTCAAGACAGCTATGACCGCTGCGGACTTTGAACCAGGTGGCTTAGCTGACTGGGTAGCTAGTGAAACGCCAATCAAGCGCTGGATTGAGCCAGAGGAAGTAGCAGAGATTAGCCTTTTCTTAGCAAGTGGAAAAGCGAGCTCCATGCAAGGACAAATCCTGACCATTGATGGTGGTTGGTCGTTGAAGTAGGAGGAGTTGGATGGAAATCAAAAAACACTTTGGAGTCTATGCTGTTTGCTTTGAAAACGGGAAATTACTCTGCATTGAAAAAATGAGAGGCCCTTATCAACATCGTTATGATCTACCTGGTGGTAGTCAGCAACTTGGTGAAGGATTGACGGAAACGCTGATTAGAGAAGTTATGGAAGAGACAGGATTTACTGTTAGAAGCTACTTCAATCCTCGAATCTACGATGTTTTCGTCAGGGAAGAGTTAAAAAATTTTATGGTTCACCATATCATGGCATTTTATGATATTGAGGTCAACGAGAAGGAACCTCAGGTTACGATTTCGGAAGCTGTCTCTGATGGTGCGAATGATTCACTCGGATATATTTGGATGGATATTCAGAAAATCACAGAAGAAAATGCATCACCATTAGTCTTGAAGGTCAAGTCTGAATTATTAGGATTTCCAGAGCTGGACAAGACCTTGTATATGAATTGGAAGGTGAATGATGAGAAACCAACTTGTCCTTAGTGGCGAACAAATTGTTGAAAAAGTGTATCCTCAGTTATTGCACCACATCGGTATGATTCGTGGAGAATATTTGTTGAGAGAGCTTAATCAAAACATCCTATTAGCAAGTTGTCAACAATTTGTAAAAGATTATCTAGATACCATTTGCTCCTTGTACTCAGATGAAGAGGTTTGGTATCGTTTCTCAGAGTTAACAAATACAGAAGCTAATTGTTTAGAGGGAACTAAAGAGCATTTTGATGAAAATCATCCCTTGTTTGGATATAGAGGGATAAGGCGTTTGCTGGCGTGTCCGAATGAATTTCAGGCTGAGGCACATGTCGTTACAGAAGTTTATCAAACCAATCCCAATCTGTCTGTTATCTTTCCTTTTGTCAATGATGCTGAGCAGTTAAAGCAAGTTATTAGAGTATTGCGTGAGCATGGTTTTACTGGAAAAGTCGGCACAATGATTGAATTACCGTCAGCTTATTTTGACTTGGACAGAATAATAGAAACTGGTATTTCAAAGATTATAGTTGGAATGAATGATTTGACTTCTTTTGTTTTTGCGACTGTGAGAAACAGTCAATGGCATGATATGGAAAGTCCCATTATGTTAGATATGCTGAGACAAATGCAGGAAAAATCAAATACTAAAAAGATTGACTTTGCTGTAGCAGGCTATCTGAATGCTTCTTTCATAGAAAAAATGAATCAGATGGGGATTGAGTGCATTATCCACTACAGTTCTATTCCAGAGATTTTTGATTTAGAAATTAACCATCCAGACCACCTCAAACACATAAAAGAAAAAAGTAAAAAATTACAAAGGAGCAACCCATGACACCTCAAGAAATGTGGAATGCGTATAAGCAAATCAACCCCTCGATTGGAGATGAGATAGATGCCTGGGCTTTTGGAGTGGAAGCCGATCTCTTGGCAGATTTGGTTTTAAAAGGTGAAAAGACGGCAACTGCATCAGCCTATGATCTTTATGCAGTTGATAACGAACCCCTTCCACAAGAAGGGACCTTCGATATCATTTTAGACAGTCAAAATCAGGCTGTCTGCATTGTCGAAATTACTAAGGTTTCCGTTCAGCCTTTCAATCAAGTTTCTGCTGAACATGCCTTTAAGGAAGGGGAAGGTGACAAATCCCTAGCCTATTGGCGTCAGGTTCATGAGGACTGTTTCGCCGAGTGGCTGAGAGAGGCAGGACTAACTTTTACGCCTGACAGCAAGGTTGTATTAGAAGAATTTCGCAAGGTCTACCCTCTGTAGACCGCTAGGAGGAAGAAAGTTTTGGAAATCACCGTCCAATCCTTTTTTCTTAAGCAAAACATGATATAATAAGTTTGTTTGAATAAGAGTAAAACTCTTAAACTTAGAATAGGAGAAAACTATGCAAGCAGTTGAACATTTTATTACCCAATTTGTTCCTGAACACTATGATTTATTTCTAGACTTGAGTCGTGAGACCAAGACCTTTTCTGGGAAGGTGACCATCACTGGTCAAGCCAAGACTGACCGTATTTCCCTTCACCAAAAAGACTTGGAAATCGCTTCTGTAGAAGTTGCGGGTCAAGCTCGTCCATTTACAGTTGATCATGAAAATGAAGCCCTTCATGTCGAATTGGCTGAGGCTGGTCAAGTTGAATTAGTCATTGCTTTTTCAGGAAAAATCACAGACAACATGACAGGTATTTACCCTTCTTACTACACAGTGGATGGTGTCAAGAAGGAAGTCTTGTCTACTCAGTTCGAGAGCCATTTTGCGCGTGAAGCCTTTCCGTGTGTGGATGAGCCAGAAGCCAAAGCAACCTTTGATCTCGCTCTCCGTTTTGACCAAGCTGAAGGTGAGTTTGCCTTGTCAAACATGCCTGAAATTGATGTGGATAACCGCAAGGAAACAGGTATCTGGAAGTTTGCGACAACACCTCGTATGTCATCTTACTTGTTGGTCTTTGTAGCTGGTGACTTGCAAGGGGTTACTGCTAAAACTAAAAATGGTACCCTCGTAGGTGTCTATTCAACCAAAGCTCACCCATTATCAAACCTTGATTTCTCATTGGACATTGCCGTTCGCTCAATCGAGTTTTACGAAGATTACTACGGAGTTAAGTACCCAATCCCTCAATCTCTTCATATCGCCCTCCCTGACTTCTCAGCGGGTGCAATGGAAAACTGGGGTCTGGTAACCTACCGTGAAGTTTACTTGGTTGTGGATGAGAACTCAACCTTTGCTAGCCGTCAACAAGTTGCCCTAGTTGTAGCGCATGAGTTGGCCCACCAATGGTTTGGAAACCTCGTGACTATGAAATGGTGGGATGACCTCTGGCTCAATGAAAGCTTCGCTAACATGATGGAATACGTCTGTGTCGATGCCATTGAACCAACTTGGAATATCTTTGAAGACTTCCAAACAGGTGGAGTTCCAGCGGCACTTAAACGCGATGCGACGGATGGTGTTCAGTCTGTCCATGTTGAAGTTAAACACCCAGATGAAATCAATACGCTCTTTGATGGCGCTATCGTCTATGCCAAAGGAAGCCGTCTCATGCACATGCTTCGCCGTTGGCTCGGTGATGCGGATTTCGCTAAAGGCTTGCATGCTTACTTTGAAAAGCACCAGTACAGCAACACCATTGGTCGTGACCTTTGGAATGCCCTTGGTCAGGCATCAGGACGAGATGTTGCAGCCTTCATGGATTCTTGGTTGGAACAACCTGGCTATCCAGTTCTCACTGTCAAAGTTGAAAATGATGTCTTGAAGATTTCGCAAAAACAATTCTTCATCGGTGAGCACGAAGACAAGAACCGTCTCTGGGTGGTGCCACTCAACAGCAACTGGAAAGGATTACCAGATACACTTGAAACTGAAAGTATCGAAATTCCAGGCTATGCAGCCCTTCTTGCTGAAAATAAAGGAGCCCTTCGTCTCAACACGGAAAATACAGCCCACTACATTACCGACTATCAAGGAGACTTGTTAGATGCAGTTCTTGCTGACCTAGTTGAGCTTGATAATACAAGCAAACTACAAATCGTCCAAGAACGTCGTCTGCTTGCTGAAGCAGGGCACATTTCTTATGCTGACTTGCTCCCAGTCCTTGATAAACTTGCTAAGGAAGAGTCTTACCTTGTTGTTTCAGCTGTTTCTCAAGTGATTTCTGCCCTTGAGCGCTTTATTGATGAAGGAACAGAAACTGAGAAAGCCTTTAATACACTCGTTGCTAAATTGGCTCGTCACAACTATGACCGTCTTGGCTTTGAAGCCAAAGACGGGGAATCAGATGAGGATGAATTGGTTCGTCAGTTGGCCGTTTCTATGATGATTCGCTCAAATGATGCAGAAGCTAGTCAAGTCGCTAGCCAAATCTTTGCAGCTCATAAGGAGAATCTTGCAGGACTTCCAGCAGCCATCCGTGCACAAGTTCTCATCAATGAGATGAAACACCATGAGACCAAGGACTTGGTCGCAACTTATCTGGACCTCTACACTCATGCCACTGATGCGGTCTTTAAACGCCAGTTGGCAGCTGCTCTAGCCTACAGTACAGATGCTGACAATATCCAAACCTTGATTCGTTCATGGAAGGACAAATTTGTAGTGAAACCACAAGACCTTTCTTCATGGTACCTTCAATTCCTCGGACACCAAGCTACACAAGAAACTGTTTGGGTTTGGGCGCGTGAAAACTGGGATTGGATTAAGGCGGCCCTTGGTGGTGACATGAGCTTTGACAGCTTTGTCATCTTCCCATCACATATCTTTAAAACAGAGCAACGCTTGGTAGAGTACAAGGAATTCTTTGAACCACAACTTTCTGACCTAGCTCTTAGCCGTAACATCCGCATGGGGATCAAGGATATCGCAGCGCGTTTTGACTTGATTAAGCGTGAAAAAGCAGCAGTAGAAAAGGTTTTGAAAGCAAGTAAGTAATAGATAAAAAACAGCGGATCTTGCAATCTGCTGTTTTTTGGAAGTCAGTATAAAGTGTCCATCCTGAAAATCGTGTTATAATAGCAATGTCAAAGAAATTTTACCTAGAATTGTATAGGATGTTAAAGAATTTCGTCTAGCCAATTCGTGAAGAAAAGAATAATATAAAGAGGAAATGCAGATGTTAGGAAAACAATTAAAGTTATTTAGAGAACAAAATGGCTACAGTCAGAATCAAATAGCAGAATATCTGGGGACGACTCGTCAAACTATCTCAAATTGGGAAAATGATAAAACAATTATAGATAGTCATAGTTTGATTCGCTTAGCTGATTTTTATCAGATCTCTTTAGATGAGTTATGTGGACGAAAAAAGATTCCTGTTTACAAGAATTCAAAGATCAAGTCTATGATTTTAGCTAATGCTTGTACACTTTGGACTTGCTTCGCTTCCACTCATCGCTAAATCAATTGTTTTCCGACTAGCTTTTCAATTCTATTGATTCTAGGAGGACAATGATGTCTTACGTTTATTTAACTCTTGCTATTGTATCTGAAATAGCTGCCACAAGTCTGTTAAAACTGTCGCAAGGTTTTTCGAAAATGCTTTTTGGGATTCTTGCTTTAGTTTTGTATGGCTTGTGTTTTTTCTTTCTATCTTTGTCTTTGAAAGGCATACAACTAAATCTAGTCTATGCTATTTGGTCTGGTGTTGGTTTGGTTGGAACAACTGTGCTATCTATTTTGCTTTTTCATGAAAAAGTAGCGTTCGCAAGTCTCTTGGGAATTGCTTTAGTTATTGTGGGGCTTGTTATATTAAACCTATCACAAAAGGTTCACTAATGAGGTAGTATGTTATGGGTGACAATTATTTTAAAAATAAAAGAGTCGTTATTATTGGTGCCAGTGGAAATTTGGGACAAGCCTATACACAAGCTTTTTTTCAAGCAGGTGCTCATTTATTTCTTTTAGGTCGCAATATGAATAAATTAGCCAGTTTTTCTGAGAATATTGCTTCCAAGATTCCGATTTGCTCAGTAGATATAACGAATGAAACTTCTATTAAAGTTGCAGTGTCTGAAGTTCAAAAGTGGTCGGATAATATAGATATTGTTATTAATGCAACGGGATTTGATGTACGAAAATCTTTATTATCTCACTCTGAGGAGGAGATCAATCAAACTATGACGATTAACCTAATAGGGGCTATCCTTGTCAGCAAACATTTTTTACCTTTGTTAAAAAATCAAAAAGGAGCAACCATTGTGCATTCAGGAGGTTTTGCAGATGGTAGGCTGGCCTTCCCCTATTATAGTGTAGATGTGGCGAGCCGCGCCGGACTTTTTTCTTTTATCGAATCAATGAACCGAGAATTAATACAGGAGCAGAAAAAGATGCATATAACTTATTTTTGCCCCAATGCAGCAGACACACCATCAGAAAAGCCTTATCATCCAGTTTGGAGAGAAATGGGGATCTCTATATCAAGTACAAATCAAGTAACCCAAGCTTTACTTAAAGGTATAAAATCTCGTAAAAGAGTGATTTTGATGGGACAAGGTACAAAGATTTTTACAACATTAAACCTTCTATCCCCAGCAATAGCGGATTATCTTTTACTGAGACGATACGGTCGTATTTTAAAAAAATATTTTGGATAAATTTTCTATTATTTTTCTAAGAATTTTCTCATCTTTTAGTATTCTTTAAGAAAAAATAATTAAGATGTATGTAGCCTAAAGAAAGGATGTGGTGAATTCATGAAGTAGAGCTTCTTCATTTTTTCACAGAAACTTAAAGCAGAAACAAATATATAGAATGAATAAAGAGAAAATGATTGTTGTAGAAAAAAGCACCAAGTGGAGGCTATCAGTAGTAGCAAGTGGTTCTTTAGTGGTCGGCTTGCTTGGTGGTTATACATTCGGTTCTTTGACTCAAAAATCAACAAATCAGCAGTCGACCGTTCAAACATCGAAAACCCAGCAAGATAATCAAGATGGCAATAATATGCAAAGTCACGGTGGACAACCGCCTCAAGGACAGGGTCAAAATAATGGCAATGGTATGCCACCTCAAATGAATGGTCAAGATGGACAAGGTGGTCCTGGCGGTAACGGTGGTCCTGGAGGGCCAGGAGGACAGCCACCGCAAGGAAATAATAATCAAGAAGGCGGTAGCAATTCTAAGAAGAAACCAGCCAATGCAGATGGAAGTACGAAGGACAAGAATAGCAATTCTAACCAAAATAATGAAGAAAACACTACAAAATCTTAATCCATTTGTTAAAGCCATGATATAATAATTAAAGAATTATACTAAGATCCAAAGAATGATACAAAAATTCTTTATTTTATAATAACCTTAGATGAAGCTGATTAGTATCTTATAGCAGGAGGAGTTTCTGATGATAAAAATCTTATTAGTAGAAGATGACCTAGGTCTGTCAAACTCAGTATTTGACTTTTTAGATGATTTTGCAGATGTCATGCAGGTTTTTGATGGAGAAGAAGGTCTCTACGAAGCTGAGAGTGGCGTCTATGACTTGATTTTGCTTGACCTGATGTTGCCAGAAAAAAATGGTTTCCAAGTCTTAAAAGAGTTGCGCGAAAAAGGAATTACCACACCAGTCCTTATCATGACTGCTAAGGAAAGTTTGGATGACAAGGGACATGGTTTTGAGTTGGGAGCGGATGACTACCTTACCAAACCTTTCTATCTAGAAGAACTCAAAATGCGGATCCAAGCTCTTCTCAAACGTTCAGGTAAGTTTAACGAAAACACCTTGACCTATGGAGATATTGTCGTTAACCTTTCAACGAATGAAGTGAAAGTGGAAGATACTCCTGTGGAACTACTCGGAAAAGAGTTTGAGTTATTGGTTTATTTCCTTCAAAATCAAAATGTCATTCTTCCCAAGACGCAAATTTTTGACCGTCTATGGGGATTTGATAGCGATACGACGATTTCCGTTGTAGAAGTCTATGTCTCAAAAGTTCGTAAGAAATTGAAGGGAACAGCCTTTGCTGAGAATCTTCAAACCTTGCGTAGTGTCGGGTATATTTTAAAAGATGTTCAATAAACTAAAAAAAACATGGTATGCGGATGATTTCAGCTATTTCATTCGAAACTTTGGAGTGTTCACCCTGATCTTCTCTGCGATGACCTTGATTATCCTCCAAGTCATGCACTCGAGTCTCTACACTTCTGTAGATGAAAAACTCCAAGCCCTTAGTAGCAGTCCCCAAGCTGTTATCCAGTTAGCCCTGAATCGGGCAACTGAAGAGGTTAAGGATATTCAACCAGCAACAGCGGATGCCAACAAGGCTGAAATCAAACCCAATGTCAGCTCCAATACGGAAGTCTTGCTCTTTGACAAGGATTTTAACCAACTCTTACTGGGCAATCGTTTTTTAGGTTTGGACAAGATCAAGCTGGACAAAAAGGAGTTGAATCACATTCGCCAAATCCAAGTTGTCAATAGCTACGGTCAGGAAGAAACCTACCGAATGATCTTGATGGAAACAAATTCGTCCACTGTTTCAAGCAACGTCAAATATGCGGCGGTTTTAATCAATACCAGCCAGCTCGAGCAAATCAGCCAAAACCACGAGCATTTAATTGTTGTAGTCATGGCTAGTTTCTGGCTCCTGTCTTTAATTGCCAGTGTTTACTTGGCACGTGTCAGTGTCAAACCCTTGCTGGAAAGTATGCAAAAGCAGAAGTCCTTTGTTGAAAATGCCAGTCACGAACTGAGAACGCCTTTGGCCGTTTTACAAAATCGGTTAGAAAATCTCTTTCGAAAACCAGAGGCGACGATTATGGAATCCAGTGAAAGTATCGCTTCGAGTCTTGAAGAAGTTCGCAACATGCGTTTCCTCACGACCAATCTTCTCAACCTTGCACGTCGCGATGATGGAATCAAACCAGAAATAGCAGAAGTTTCTCCGCAATTCTTTAAAACAACCTTTGCTAACTATGAGTTGATTGCTTCTGAAAATGATCGTATTTTTGAGTATGAAAATCGGATTTATCGTCCCTTTATGACCGATCAGTTGCTCCTAAAACAACTCATGACCATCTTGTTTGACAATGCCATCAAGTATACAGAAGAAGATGGGAAAATTGAGTTTGTAGTTCATGCTACAGATCGCCACCTCTATCTAACAGTAACGGATAACGGAATTGGAATTTCAGCTCCTGACAAGAAGAAAATCTTTGACCGATTTTACCGTGTGGACAAGGCGAGAACCCGTCAGAAAGGTGGCTTTGGTCTTGGACTATCTTTGGCCAAGCAGATTGTTGATGCTTTGCGAGGAACGATTAGCGTGAAAGATAACAAACCTAAAGGAACGATTTTTGAAGTTAAGATCGCTATTCAATCTCCTTCAAAACGAAAGAATAAATAAAAAGACAGTTTTATAACTGTCTTTTTAGATAACTGAAAAAGAGGTTGGTAGTAGTACCAACCTTTATTTTGAAAATTTTCGTTTCATCATCTTTCGTTGAAGTTGTAAAAGGGCAAAACTAAGACCCATTGCAGCGACAAAGGATAAAGCTGTATTTAATTTTATAGCTAAAAAGATAAAACTAAAAAGTGCCATAAAAATACAGAAACAAGCGATATTTACAAAAAATAAAATCTCTTTTAGGTTAGGGCCGACTGGGGCTTCAGGTGTGTAATCTTGGTAAAGCGGAGTTTGTTTCGATTCGGGAGCTTGTTCAAACTCATATGCTTCTAGTTTTCTTGCGGACATGATTCTCTCCTTAACAGTACATAACTATTTTATCATTTTTTATGCAGAGAATTATTACAGAATTGTTACAAAACTACTAAAGTCTCTTATCAACTTCTAAGTCGCTCTCTTGACACCTACAAGGGAAAATGATAGCATGGATGTTACACTTAAAACAGATGACCTGACCTTCTCTTTTATAAATATACTGAGAAAGGAAAGGATAACTTATATAAATTGATAGCAAGCTGAGGCTTTTTCCTAAGATGATTTGTTAAGTTGCTACCTGGATACTTTTGAAGAGTGTTGGTAGGAGTTGTTTTGAATGGATGATAAGACAGAGATTCTGTCTATTGGACTGGGTGGCATTCTTGCTACCTCTGGGAAAAGTAAAAGGAGATAAGCATGTATCTTGCTATCAAAGAGATATTGCGAAACAAACTTCGATATAGTTTGATCTTAACGACCATTTTTCTTATCGCTTTTATGGTCTTTTTTATGACCAGTCTAGCTCTCGGTCTTGTGCGAAACAACCGAGCAGCTATTGATAATTGGCAAGCGACGGGGGTGGTTTTATCTGACTACGCAAATGATAATTTGACGGCATCTTTTATTCCTGAAAAGGACTACAAGGATAAGAGTTCTGAAGAGGCTGCTCCATTGGGCTATATGTTTGCTGTGACCAATCTAGTCGATGGTAGTGAAAAGATCAACGTTTCCATCTTTGCTCAAAACTGGGACTCTTTTATCTCTCCTAGTTTGACGGAGGGAAGGTACCCAGAAGGAGATGATGAGGTTGTCGTGGATCAGTCCTTTGAGAACTATGGAATGAAGTTAGGTGATGCCATTCAGCTCAATGGAAGCGAGACAGGTTATAAGATTGTAGGCCTGACCCAAGGAAATAAGTTTTTCACCGAGCCTGTTGTCTTTACGAGTCTGACAACTTATTGGACCTTACAAGGAACTTTGAAAGCCAATCGTTCCATCTCTGCCTTGGTATTGAAAAATGACATAGAAGTGTCTGGCGATGGACTGAAACAGATTTCCATTCCAAAAATGATATCGAAAATCCCTGGTTACACACCTCAGGTGAATGTATTTTCGGGAATGATTCTTGCTATGATTGTCATTACAGGCTTGATTGTGGGGATTTTTGTTTATATCATTACCATCCAAAAACTAGGTCTTTATGGAATAATGCGGGCTCAGGGGATACAGATCAAAACCATTGTATGGTCTCTTTTCTGTCAAATCTTCCTCCTAGCTGGTATGGGGATTGCTTTAGCCTTGCTGGCAATCGGAGGAGTGATTTCAGTCTTACCAGCTACCTTCTTTTTCTATCCAAGTTGGATAGCCTACTCAGTCCTAAGTTTGGTAATTTCCTTGATGGCCCTTCTAGGTGGTGTCATTTCCCTTCCACGCTTGCTAAAGGTGGACCCGATTACTGCGATTGCAGAGTGATAAGGAGAATAGTATGACAGCATTGATTGAAATGACTCAAGTGACAAAAACCTACGGGGAAGGAAAGATGAAAGTCGTAGCTCTGCATGAGACGAATTTTCAGCTAAATGCGGGAGAGTTCGTGGCTATCGTCGGGCCTTCTGGATCTGGAAAGACGACCTTTCTAACAACTCTAGGACAACTTCAGGAAGCATCGAGTGGAAAGATTCTAGTCAAAGGGAAGGAAACAGGCAGTTTGACGGAGAAGGAAAAAACAGATCTCCGTTTTAGAGAGTTTGGTTTCATTCTTCAGGCTTCAAACCTAATTCCGTTTCTAACGGTCAAGGAACAGCTGGATTTGATTGACAAACTAGATAAGGGAAAAAATAGTAAAAGTGACCGAAAAGAACTCTTTAACTTGTTGGATTTGGAAAAAGTACAAGATCAGTATCCCAAGGCTCTATCAGGTGGCGAACGTCAACGTGCCGCGATTGCTAGAGCGCTCTATAACAATCCGAGTATCGTTCTTGCAGATGAGCCGACAGCTAGTCTAGACACTGAGCGTGCTTACCAAGTAACGGAGATGCTGGCTGCCATTGCCCATGAACAAGGCAGAGGAGTTGTCATGATTACACATGATACACGCCTTCTTGATAAGGTTGACCGTATTTATGTCATGAATGATGGCCACCTAGTTGAAGAAACACATGCATAAAATAGAGTGAATGGTACAAGTTACTGTTCATTTTTTTGATTGGGAAAGATAGAAACAAGTTTAACTTTTTCTGAAACTCTCAGTAACCATAGCTGATTTTTGAGAAATGTGGTATAATTTTTCTTATGGAAAAGATTATCATTACAGCAACTGCTGAAAGTATTGAACAAGTTGAACAGTTACTCGAAGCTGGCGTAGACCGTATCTATGTTGGTGAGAAAGATTTTGGCCTTCGTCTGCCAACGACTTTTAGTTATGAAGACTTACGCACCATCGCTAAGTTGGTTCATGAAGCAGACAAGGAATTGATTGTCGCGGTTAATGCCCTCATGCACCAAGATATGATGGACCGAATCAAGCCTTTTCTAGACTTCTTGGAAGAAATCAAGACAGACTATATTACAGTAGGAGATGCAGGTGTCTTTTACGTGGTCAACCGTGATGGCTATTCCTTTAAAACCATTTACGATGCTTCAACCATGGTGACAAGCAGTCGTCAGATTAACTTCTGGGGTCAAAAGGCAGGCGCATCTGAGGCGGTTTTGGCGCGTGAAATTCCATCCGCTGAGCTCTTCAAGATGCCTGAGATTTTGGAAATTCCTGCTGAAGTGTTGGTTTACGGAGCTAGTGTCATTCACCATTCTAAGCGTCCGCTCTTGCAAAACTACTATAACTTTACGCATATCGATGATGAAAAGACACGTAAACGTGACCTCTTCTTAGCAGAACCGAGTGACCCTGAGAGCCATTATTCTATCTTTGAAGATAATCATGGTACCCACATCTTTGCCAACAATGACCTTGATTTGATGACTAAATTGACAGAGTTGGTGGAGCATGGTTTTACTCATTGGAAACTTGAAGGACTTTACACCCCAGGTCAAAACTTTGTTGAGATTGCAAAACTCTTTATCCAAGCGCGTGGCTTGATCCAAGAAGGGAATTTCAGCCATGACCAAGCTTTCTTGTTAGATGAGGAAGTGCGCAAGTTACACCCTAAAAACCGTTTCCTCGACACAGGATTCTATGATTACGATCCTGATATGGTTAAATAGGACACCAAAACCCGAAATAAAAATGTTCGGGTTTTTCCAGTGTATCCATGAAATAAAAACGGATACATGTTATAATAAAAATAGCTCTTTAATGGAGGTGTTTGAGTGGAAAATCTGAAGAAAATGGCAGGTATCAAGGCTGCTGAGTTTGTCAAGGATGGCATGGTAGTCGGACTTGGAACGGGCTCTACTGCCTACTATTTCGTAGAAGAAATTGGCCGTCGGATTAAGGAAGAAGGTTTGCAGATTACTGCTGTAACGACTTCCAGTGTGACCAGTAAACATGCTGAAGGTCTTAACATCCCGCTCAAGTCGATTGATCAAGTAGACTTTGTCGATGTGACGGTTGACGGGGCGGATGAAGTAGATGGCCAGTTCAACGGAATCAAAGGCGGTGGTGGTGCCCTTCTGATGGAGAAGGTTGTCGCAACGTCCTCAAAAGAATACATTTGGGTGGTAGATGAAAGCAAACTGGTAGAGAAACTAGGTGCTTTTAAATTGCCAGTAGAAGTGGTTCAGTATGGTGCAGAACAGGTCTTTCGTCGATTTGAGCGAGCTGGCTACAAACCAAGTTTCCGTGAAAAAGACGGCCAACGTTTTGTGACCGATATGCGTAACTTTATCATTGACCTAGCCTTGGATGTCATTGAAGATCCGATTGCCTTTGGGCAAGAATTGGACCATATCGTTGGTGTCGTAGAGCATGGCTTGTTCAACCAAATGGTGGATAAGGTCATCGTAGCGGGACGAGATGGTGTTCAGATTTTAACTTCAACAAAAGCAAACTAATCAACATAATAAGGAGATACACTATGTCAAAATTTAATCGTATTCACTTGGTGGTACTGGATTCTGTGGGAATCGGTGCTGCGCCAGATGCCAATAACTTTGTCAATGCAGGGGTTCCAGATGGAGCTTCTGACACACTAGGACACATTTCCAAAACAGTTGGTTTGAATGTGCCAAACATGGCTAAAATCGGTCTAGGAAATATTCCTCGCGAAACTCCTCTAAAGACTGTACCAGCTGAAAGCAATCCAACAGGATATGCAACAAAATTGGAAGAAGTTTCCCTTGGTAAGGATACAATGACTGGTCACTGGGAAATCATGGGACTCAACATTACCGAGCCTTTCGATACTTTCTGGAACGGATTCCCAGAAGAAATCTTGACAAAGATCGAAGAATTTTCAGGACGCAAGGTCATTCGTGAAGCCAACAAACCGTACTCAGGTACAGCTGTTATTGACGATTTTGGGCCACGTCAAATGGAAACTGGGGAGTTGATTATCTATACTTCAGCTGACCCAGTTTTGCAGATTGCTGCCCACGAAGATATCATTCCTTTAGATGAACTTTATCGTATTTGTGAATACGCTCGTTCGATTACCCTTGAGCGCCCAGCCCTTCTAGGTCGTATCATTGCCCGTCCATATGTTGGTGAACCAGGTAACTTCACTCGTACGGCAAATCGTCGTGACTTGGCCGTATCTCCATTTGCACCAACTGTTTTGGATAAATTGAACGAAGCAGGTATCGATACTTACGCTGTTGGTAAAATCAACGATATCTTTAACGGAGCTGGTATCAATCATGACATGGGCCACAACAAGTCAAACAGCCACGGAATTGATACATTATTGAAGACCATGGGACTTGCTGAATTTGAAAAAGGATTCTCCTTCACAAACTTAGTTGACTTTGATGCCCTTTACGGCCACCGTCGCAATGCTCATGGTTACCGTGATTGCTTGCATGAGTTTGATGAACGCTTGCCTGAAATTATCGCTGCCATGAGAGAGGATGACCTTCTCTTGATTACTGCTGACCATGGAAATGACCCAACCTATGCAGGAACAGACCACACTCGTGAATATATCCCACTTTTAGCTTACAGCCCTAGCTTTAAGGGAAATGGTGTCATTCCAGTTGGACATTTTGCAGATATCTCAGCGACAGTTGCGGATAACTTTGGTGTTGAAACTGCCATGATTGGGGAAAGTTTCTTAGATAAATTGGTATAAGATGACACACTATGCTTTACTGGTAAGGGGCATTAATGTCGGTGGGAAAAATAAGGTTGTTATGTCGCAACTTCGTCAAGAATTGACAGAGTTGGGAGTGGAAAAAGTTGATACCTACATCAACAGTGGCAATATTTTCTTTACTTCGACAGATGCCAAAGCCCAATTGGTTGAAAAGTTAGAGGATTTCTTTGCAGTCCATTATCCATTTATTCAGAGCTTTTCTTTGCTGAGTCAGGAAGACTATGAGGCAGAGCTAAAGAATTTGCCAGATTGGTGGACCAAAGATTTAGCACGAAAGGATGTCCTCTTTTACACGGAGGGCTTGGATGTGGATCAAGTCATCGAGAAAGTGAACAGTTTGGAACTGAAAGATGAAGTGGTTCATTTTGGAAGACTTGGGATTTTCTGGGGGAAATTTTCTGAAGAATCCTACTATGCAACTGCCTATCACAAGTACTTGCTCAAGATGCCTTTTTATCGCAACATCACCATTCGCAATGCAAAAACCTTTGACAAAATTGGTCAAATGCTAAAAAAATAATAAAGGACACACAATGACATTTTTAGATAAAATCAAGGAAACAGCTGCTTTCCTGAAAGACAAGGGAATCCAAGCGCCTGAGTTCGGTCTAATCCTTGGATCAGGACTTGGAGAATTGGCAGAAGAAATCGAAAATCCAGTTGTAGTAGATTATGCAGACATTCCAAACTGGGGGCGCTCTACAGTAGTCGGTCACGCTGGTAAATTGGTATATGGAGAACTTGCAGGTCGAAAAGTCTTGGCTCTTCAAGGTCGTTTCCATTTCTACGAGGGAAATCCTCTTGAAGTCGTGACTTTCCCAGTACGTGTGATGAAAGTCCTCGGATGTGAAGGTGTCATTGTAACCAATGCAGCTGGAGGTATTGGATTTGGTCCTGGTACCTTGATGGCTATCTCAGACCATATCAATATGACGGGGCAAAACCCATTGATGGGTGAAAACTTGGATGATTTTGGTCCACGTTTCCCAGATATGTCTAAAGCCTACACTCCAGAATACCGTGCTATTGCCCATGAAGTGGCTAAGAAACTTGGTATCAAGCTTGATGAAGGTGTCTATATTGGTGTAACAGGTCCGACTTATGAAACCCCAGCAGAAATTCGTGCCTATAAGACATTGGGAGCAGATGCAGTTGGTATGTCTACTGTTCCTGAAGTTATTGTTGCAGCTCACTCAGGTTTGAAAGTTCTTGGTATTTCATGTATTACTAACCATGCTGCTGGTTTCCAAGAAGAACTCAACCACGAAGAAGTTGTAGAAGTGACTGAACGTGTTAAAGGTGACTTCAAAGGCTTGCTTAAAGCGATTCTTGCTGAATTGTAATGAATACTTATCATAGAAAGGTAGAGTGAAGTGTTCTGATTTGAACACGAGCGGAAAATCTTTCATAACAATAAAAGAAAGGATGGGTAAACCGTATTTGTTGAACTGAATACGGGCGGAGAACTGTGTAAAAAAGATAAACTGTCTAACATCTGCGATGTGTCGTCAGTTTCCTATTTTTCCTTTGTTCTCTGTAGCTATCCTAAATATACAAAAAGAAAGGTAGAGCGAAGTGTTCTAATTTGAACACTAGCGGAAAACTCGGAAAATAGATAATCTGACTGAGAAATCAGGATTTCTCGTCAAATTCCTAATTTTCAGTCGTTTTCTTCTCGCTCTTTGTATCATAAACTATGTCTATCCATATTGCTGCTCAGCAGGGTGAAATTGCTGATAAAATTCTTCTTCCTGGGGATCCTCTTCGTGCGAAATTTATTGCGGAAAACTTCCTTGAAGATGCTGTTTGTTTTAACGAAGTGCGTAACATGTTTGGTTACACTGGTACTTACAAGGGTCACCGTGTATCGGTCATGGGAACTGGGATGGGGATGCCATCCATTTCGATTTATGCGCGTGAGTTGATTGTGGACTACGGTGTAAAGAAATTGATCCGTGTGGGAACTGCGGGTTCGTTAAACGAGGATGTTCATGTCCGTGAATTGGTTTTGGCGCAAGCAGCTGCAACCAACTCAAACATCATCCGCAACGACTGGCCACAGTATGATTTCCCACAAATCGCTAGTTTTGACTTGCTAGACAAGGCCTACCATATCGCCAAAGAACTAGGTATGACCACCCACGTTGGGAACGTTTTGTCATCAGATGTCTTTTACTCAAACTACTTTAAAAAGAACATCGAGCTTGGTAAATGGGGAGTCAAGGCTGTGGAAATGGAAGCAGCAGCTCTTTACTATCTTGCTGCCCAACACCACGTCGATGCACTTGCTATCATGACCATTTCTGATAGCTTGGTCAATCCAGATGAAGACACTACGGCAGAAGAACGCCAAAATACCTTCACCGATATGATGAAGGTTGGTTTGGAAACCTTGATTGCAGAGTAAATTGTAAACGAAAATCCTGATTTCAAGTGGAATCAGGATTTTTTCATAGATGCGATTTTTTCTGGATCTGGTGTGACACGGAGGGTCTTTTGTCCTGTGTAGGTTACAAATCCGGGTTTTCCTCCTGTTGGTTTGTTGAGTTTCTTGACTTCAATCATATCCACTTGCACGAGATTTGACAAACGCCCTTTGGAGAAGTAGGCAGCTAGTTCGGCTGCATCTGTCTTGACTTCGTCAGAAGGATTGAGATTTCCTGAGATGACGACATGACTTCCAGGAATGTCCTTGGCATGGAACCAGAGTTCCTCCTTGCGGGCCATTTTAAAGGTCAATTCCTCATTTTGAAGGTTGTTTCGACCGACATAGATAATGGTTTTGCCATCGCTCGCCAGATACTGTTCTGGTTTTTTGCGTTTCTGAATTTTCTCGCGTTGGCGTCTTCTGATGAAGCCAGTTTGAATCAATTCTTCACGTATTTCAGCGATTTCTTCTAGTCCAGCTTGGTTGAGCACAGTCTCCACACTTTCTAGATAAAGAATGGTTGCCTTGGTTTCCTCAATCAGATCAGTAAGGTATTTGACAGCTTCTTTGAGTTTCTGGTAACGCTTAAAATAGCGTTGAGCATTCTGACTGGGAGTCAGGGCCTTATCAAGAGCAATGGTGATAGGTTGATTGGTGTAGTAGTTGTCCAAGGTAACCTGATCTTGGTCATTCGGAACTTGGTGGAGGAAGGTTGTCAACAATTCTCCTTTTTGGCGAAATTCCTCAGCATTGTCTGTCGCTAGTAACTCTTTTTCTTGTTTTTTAAGCTTATGGTGATTTTTTTGAAGCTCATTTTCAACACGACGAATGAGTTCACTGGCTTGCTGTTTAACGCGGTCGCGCTCGGCCTTATCCTTATAATAGGTATCTAAGAGATCCGAAAGACTGGCAAAAGGCTCTCCTACACGATTCGCAAAAGGAACTGGACTGAAGGAAGTCTCTGTTAAGCATGGCTTGGTTTTTTGACTGAAAAAGTTACGGAAGGTAGAAAGTTTATCACGAACCAAGAGTCTTTCCAATTCGTTTGCCGTATCTCGTCCTAGACCTTGAAAGAGACTTTGAAGATTTTTGGCTGTTAGTTCTTGGGTTTGCAAGATTTCAAAGAGTTTTTCATCTTTGGCAGTAAAAGGATTGAGAGATTCGGTGCTTGGCGGAGCGATATAGGTCGATCCTGGAAGTAAGGTGCGGTAGCTATTTTGTGAAAAGCCGACGTGTTTGATAACTTCGAGGATTTTATGGCTGCTTTTATCGACTAGTAGAATATTGCTGTGTTTGCCCATAATCTCGATAATCAAGGTAGCCTGGATATGGTCCCCAATCTCGTTTTTATTGGAAACGGTAATTTCCACGATACGGTCGTTTTCGACTTGCTCAATCGACTCAATCAGGGCACCCTGCAAATACTTTCTCAAAACCATGATAAAAGTAGAAGGTTGGGCTGGATTTTCAAAAGTCGTTTGGGTCAGCTGGATGCGTCCAAAAACAGGATGGGCAGAAAGGAGCAGGCGATGGCTTTGGCGATTGCTGCGGATTTGCAAGACCAATTCTTGTTCAAAAGGCTGATTGATTTTCTGAATGCGACCATTGACCAACTCGCTTCGCAATTCCTCAACCATGTGGTGTAAAAAAAATCCGTCAAATGACATCGTTCTCTCCTTGTGATTGTATTCCATAGTATTATATCAAAAAGGTAGAATAAAATCATGGAAATATGGTATAATAAAGCCAAGTAAAGAGAATCGAGAAGTACATGTATATTGAAATGGTAGATGAAACTGGTCAAGTTTCACAAGAAATCTTGCAACAAACCCAAGAAATTTTGGAATTTGCTGCCCAAAAAATAGGAAAAGAAGACAAGGAGATGGCAGTTACTTTTGTGACCAACGAGCGTAGCCACGAACTCAACCTCGAGTACCGTGATACAGATCGTCCAACGGATGTCATCAGCCTTGAGTATAAGCCAGAATTGGACATCTCCTTTGATGAGGAAGATCTGCTTGAAAATCCTGAATTAGCAGAAATGATGTCTGAGTTTGATGCCTATATTGGGGAACTTTTCATCTCTATCGATAAAGCGCATGAGCAGGCCGAGGAATATGGCCACAGCTTTGAGCGTGAAATGGGCTTCTTGGCAGTACACGGCTTTTTACACATTAACGGCTACGATCACTACACTCCGGAAGAAGAAGCGGAGATGTTCGGTTTACAAGAAGAAATTTTGACAGCCTATGGACTCACAAGACAATAAACGAAAATGGAAAAATCGTGACCTGGTATCCAGTTTAGAATTTGCCCTAACAGGAATTCTAACTGCCATCAAGGAAGAACGCAATATGCGAAAACATGCAGTGACGGCTCTAGTAGTCATCCTTGCAGGTTTTGTTTTTCAGGTGTCACGCATTGAATGGCTCTTTCTCCTAATGAGCATTTTCTTGGTAGTAGCCTTTGAAATTATTAACTCTGCTATTGAAAATGTAGTGGATTTAGCCAGTCACTATCACTTTTCTATGTTAGCGAAGAAAGCCAAGGACATGGCGGCTGGTGCCGTACTAGTGGTTTCCCTTCTTGCTGCAGTGATTGGTGCACTTATCTTTATCCCACGCATTTGGGATATACTATTTTAAACTATAAGAGGAAATTATGACATTTAAATCAGGCTTTGTAGCCATTTTAGGGCGTCCCAATGTTGGGAAGTCAACCTTTTTAAATCACGTCATGGGGCAAAAGATTGCCATTATGAGTGACAAGGCGCAGACAACGCGCAATAAAATCATGGGGATTTACACCACAGATAAGGAGCAAATCGTCTTTATCGACACACCAGGAATTCACAAGCCTAAAACAGCTCTTGGGGATTTCATGGTGGAATCTGCCTACAGCACCCTTCGTGAAGTGGATACCGTTCTTTTCATGGTGCCAGCTGATGAGCCACGTGGTAAGGGCGACGATATGATTATCGAACGCCTGAAAGCTGCCAAGGTTCCTGTGATTCTGGTGGTGAATAAGATTGACAAGGTTCATCCAGACCAGCTTTTGTCTCAGATTGATGACTTCCGCAACCAGATGGACTTTAAGGAAATTGTTCCTATCTCAGCCCTTCAGGGAAATAACGTTTCTCGACTAATCGATATTTTGAGTGAAAATCTAGAGGAAGGTTTCCAGTATTTCCCAGCTGATCAAATCACAGATCATCCTGAGCGTTTCTTGGTTTCAGAAATGATTCGTGAGAAGGTTCTTCATTTGACACGTGAAGAGATTCCACACTCAGTTGCTGTAGTGGTTGACTCTATGAAACGGGATGAAGAGACAGACAAGGTTCACATCCGTGCAACCATCATGGTGGAGCGAGATAGCCAAAAGGGCATTATCATCGGAAAAGGTGGCGCTATGCTCAAGAAAATTGGGACTATGGCTCGTCGTGATATCGAACTCATGCTAGGGGATAAGGTTTTCCTAGAAACTTGGGTCAAGGTCAAGAAAAATTGGCGTGATAAAAAGCTAGATTTGGCTGACTTTGGCTATAATGAAAAAGAATACTAAGTAGAGGTGGGCTCATGCCTGCTTCTTGTTTTTACAGAAGGAGGATTTATGCCTGAATTACCTGAGGTTGAAACGGTTCGTCGTGGCTTAGAAAAATTGATTTTGGGAAAGAAGATTTCGAGTGTAGAGATTGCTTATCCCAAGATGATTAAGACGGATTTGGAAGAGTTTCGAAAGGAAGTGCCTGGTCAAGTAATTGAGTCCATGGGGCGTCGTGGAAAATATTTGCTTTTCTACTTGACAGACAAGGTCTTGATTTCTCATTTGCGGATGGAGGGCAAGTATTTTTACTATCCGGACCAAGTTCCAGAACGCAAGCATGCCCATGTTTTCATTCATTTTGAGGATGGCGGCACTCTTGTATATGAGGACGTACGCAAGTTTGGTACTATGGAACTATTGGCACCCGACCTTTTGGATGCCTACTTTATTTCTAAGAAACTAGGTCCTGAGCCAAGAGAGCAGGACTTTGATTTGCAGGTCTTTCAATCTGCCCTAGCCAAGTCTAAAAAGCCTATCAAATCCCATCTCCTAGACCAGACCTTGGTAGCTGGCCTTGGCAATATCTATGTGGATGAGGTTCTCTGGCGAGCTCAGATTCATCCAGCTAGACTTTCCCAGACTTTGACGGCAGAAGAAGCGTCAGCTATTCATGACCAGACCATTGCTGTTTTGGGACAGGCAGTCGAAAAGGGCGGTTCCACCATTAGAACCTATACCAATGCCTTTGGGGAAGACGGAACCATGCAGGACTTCCATCAGGTCTATGATAAGACTGGACAAGCATGTTCGCGCTGTGGCGCCATCATTGAGAAATTCCAGCTTGGCGGAAGGGGAACTCATTTTTGTCCTCAGTGTCAAAGGAGGGACTGATGGGAAAAATCATCGGAGTCACAGGAGGTATTGCTTCAGGTAAGTCAACTGTGACAAATTTCCTAAGAGAGAAAGGCTTTCAAGTGGTGGATGCTGACGCAGTAGTCCATGATCTACAAAAACCTGGTGATCGTCTTTATCAGCTCTTAGTTCAGCACTTTGGGCAAGAAATTATCTTAGAAAATGGAGAACTCAATCGCCCTCTCCTGGCTAGTCTCATCTTCTCAAATCCTGAGGAGCGGGAATGGTCTAAGCAAACCCAAGGAAAGATTATTCGTGAGGAATTGGCTGCACTGAGAGACCAGTTGACTCAGACAGAAACGATTTTTTTCATGGATATTCCCCTGCTTTTTGAACAGGACTATGCCACCTGGTTTGATGAAACATGGCTGGTCTATGTGAACCGTGATGTTCAGGTGGAACGTTTCATGAAACGGGATCATCTTTCTAAGGAAGTAGCAGAGTCCCGTCTGGCAACTCAGTGGTCTTTAGAAGAAAAGAAAAAATTGGCGAGCCATATATTAGACAATAATGGCAGTCGTGATCAGCTTGTGAGTCAAGTAGTGAAGTTACTTGAAGGAGGCGATAGCTGTGCAAGAGATTAGTTGGAAAGAGAATCTTCGTGTCGCCTGGTTCGGTAGTTTTCTAACGGGCGCCAGCATTTCCTTGGTCGTTCCTTTCATGCCTATCTTTGTAGAGCAGTTGGGAATTGAAGGAGACCAAGTTGCTTTTTATGCTGGATTAGCCATCTCAGTTTCGGCTGTTTCAGCAGCTCTAGTTTCTCCCATCTGGGGTATTCTTGCTGACAAATATGGTCGAAAACCCATGATGATTCGAGCGGGTCTTGCCATGACCATCGCTATGGGAGGTTTGGCCTTCGTGCCAAATATCTATTGGCTACTCTTTTTGCGCTTGCTCAATGGTGTATTTACTGGATTTGTCCCCAATGCAACAGCCTTGATTGCTAGTCAGGTACCTAAAGATAAGTCTGGAGCGGCTCTGGGAACTCTATCTACAGGTGTAGTTGCAGGAACATTGACGGGTCCCTTTGTTGGGGGCTTTATTGCTGAAATTTTTGGCATTCGTAATGTCTTTTTATTGGTAGGTGCTTTCTTATTTTTAGCTGCAATCCTAACCATTTTCTTTATCAAGGAAGATTTTCAGCCAGTAGCTAAGGAGAAGGCTATCCCAACGAAAGAAGTATTTTCTTCTTTCAAGTATCCTAGGCTTTTAGTGAATCTATTTTTGACGAGCTTTGTCATTCAATTTTCAGCTCAATCAATTGGCCCCATTTTAGCTCTCTATGTGCGGGACTTAGGGCAGACTGAGAATCTCCTCTTTGTATCAGGATTGATCGTATCCAGTATGGGATTTTCTAGCATGATGAGTGCTGGAATTCTAGGAAAACTTGGCGATAAGGTAGGGAATCATAGATTGTTAGTTGCAGCGCAGATTTATTCCGTCATCATTTACCTTCTTTGTGCCCATGCAACCAGCCCCCTTCAACTTGGCTTGTATCGTTTTCTCTTTGGTTTGGGAACGGGAGCTCTCATACCAGGTGTCAATGCCCTTCTTAGCAAAATGACTCCGAAATCAGGTATTTCAAGGATTTTCGCCTTCAACCAAGTCTTTTTTTACCTTGGTGGAGTGATCGGACCTATGGCGGGATCCGCAGTTGCAGGATATTTGGGCTACCATGCTGTCTTTTATGCGACAGCAGCCTGTGTAGCTTTCAGTTGTTTATGCAACTTAGTACAATTTAGATCATTATTAAAAGTAAAGGAAATCTAGTGCGAGTAAAAATCAATCTCAAGTGCTCCTCTTGTGGCAGCATGAATTATCTAACCAGTAAGAACTCCAAAACCCATCCAGACAAGATTGAGGTGTTAAAATATTGTCCAAAGGAAAGAAAAGTAACTTTACATCTTGAATCTAAGTAGAATTTATGGTAAAATAATAGGGATTTTAAGGAGTTTGATATGTATAACCTATTATTAACCATTTTATTAGTATTATCTGTTGTGATTGTGATTGCGATTTTCATGCAACCAACTAAGAACCAATCCAGCAATGTATTTGATGCCAGCTCAGGTGATTTGTTTGAACGTAGTAAAGCACGTGGTTTTGAAGCTGTGATGCAACGTTTGACAGGTATTTTAGTCTTTTTCTGGCTAGCCATTGCCTTAGCGTTGACGGTATTATCAAGTAGATAAGAAATGGGCAGGACTAGGTCTTTGCCTATTTTTATTTTTATACTCTTCAAAAATCAAATTCAAACCACGTCAGCGTCGGCTTGTCGTACTCCAGTACTGCCTGCGCCTAGCTTTCTAGTTTGCTCTTTGATTTTTATTGAGTATTAAATGATGTTTGAGAAGGTCTTACAGTAAAAGAAAATTAAAAAATCTAGAAAGAAAACATGAAAGATAAAATTAAAGAATATTTGCAAGAGAAGGGGCGAGTGACGGTAAATGACCTGGCTCAGGCTCTCGGAAAGGATGGGTCCAAGGATTTCCGTGAGTTGATTAAAACCCTGTCTCTGATGGAAAGAAAGCACCAGATCCGTTTTGAAGATGATGGTAGTTTATGTCTGGACCAAAAGAAGAAACATGAAATTACCCTCAAAGGGATTTTTCATGCCCATAAGAATGGCTTTGGCTTTGTCAGCCTAGAAGGCGAAGAGGACGATCTTTTTGTAGGAAAAAATGATGTCAACTATGCCATTGATGGCGATACCGTTGAGGTGGTCATTAAGAAAGTTGCTGATCGTAACAAGGGAACGGCAGCAGAAGCCAAAATAATTGATATCCTAGAACACAGCCTGACAACCGTTGTCGGCCAAATCGTTCTAGATCAGGAAAAGCCCAAGTATGCGGGCTATATTCGTTCCAAAAATCAAAAAATCAGCCAACCTATTTATGTGAAGAAACCAGCCCTCAAACTTGAAGGGACAGAGGTTCTCAAGGTCTTTATTGACAAATACCCAAGTAGAAAACACGATTTCTTTGTCGCTAGTGTACTGGATGTAGTGGGTCACTCTACTGATGCTGGGATTGATGTCCTTGAAGTTTTGGAGTCTATGGATATTGTCTCTGAATTTCCAGAGGCTGTTCTCAAAGAGGCGGAAAGTGTGCCTGATGCTCCTTCAGAAAAGGATATGGAGGGGCGTCTTGATTTGAGAGATGAGATTACCTTTACTATTGACGGTGCGGATGCTAAGGACTTGGACGACGCAGTGCATATCAAGGCCTTGAAAAATGGGAATCTAGAACTCGGAGTTCACATTGCAGATGTTTCCTACTATGTGACCGAGGGTTCTGCCCTTGATAAGGAAGCTCTTAACCGCGCGACTTCTGTCTATGTAACAGACCGAGTGGTTCCAATGCTTCCAGAGCGTTTGTCAAATGGTATCTGCTCCCTCAATCCACAAGTTGACCGCCTGACCCAGTCTGCCATTATGGAAATTGATAAACATGGTCGTGTGGTCAACTACACCATTACACAAACAGTTATCAAGACTAGTTTTCGTATGACCTATAGCGCTGTTAATGATATCCTAGCTGGTGACGAGGAGAAGAGACAAGAGTTTAAGAAAATTGTTCCTAGTATCGAGCTCATGGCCAAGCTTCACGAAAGGCTAGAAAACATGCGTGAGAAACGTGGAGCTCTCAATTTTGATACCAGCGAAGCTAAGATTTTAGTAGATAAAAAAGGCAAGCCAGTTGATATCGTTCTTCGTCAGCGTGGTGTTGCGGAACGGATGATTGAGTCCTTCATGCTGATTGCCAACGAAACAGTTGCCGAGCACTTTAGCAAGCTGGACCTACCTTTTATCTATCGGATTCATGAGGAGCCTAAGGCAGAAAAAGTTCAGAAGTTTATTGATTACGCTTCGAGCTTTGGATTGCGAATTTATGGGACTGCCAGTGAGATTAGCCAGGAGGCCCTTCAAGATATCATGCGTGCGGTTGAGGGAGAGCCCTATGCGGATGTATTATCCATGATGCTTCTCCGTTCCATGCAGCAGGCTCGTTATTCAGAGCATAATCACGGTCACTATGGTCTTGCTGCAGACTACTATACTCACTTTACCAGTCCGATTCGCCGTTACCCAGATCTCTTGGTTCACCGGATGATTCGCGACTATGGGCGTTCCAAGGAAATAGCAGAGCATTTTGAGCAAGTGATTCCAGAGATTGCAACACAGTCTTCCAACCGAGAGCGTCGTGCCATCGAGGCTGAGCGTGAAGTCGAAGCCATGAAAAAGGCTGAGTACATGGAAGAATATGTTGGCGAAGAGTACGATGCAGTTGTATCCAGCATCGTCAAGTTCGGTCTCTTTGTTGAATTGCCGAATACAGTTGAGGGCTTGATTCACATTACCAATTTGCCTGAATTTTATCATTTCAATGAGCGAGATTTAACTCTCCGTGGGGAGAAATCAGGCACAACCTTCCGTGTAGGACAGCAGATTCGCATTCGAGTTGAAAGAGCGGATAAGATGACTGGCGAGATTGATTTCTCCTTTATTCCAAGTGAATTTGATGTCATTGAAAAAGGTTTGAAAGGCTCTGGTCGTAAGGATAGAGGGCGTCGTTCAGATAAGAAGGAAGACAAGAGAAAATCAGGACGCTCAAATGATAAGCACAAGCATTCACAAAAAGATAAAAAGAAAAAAGGCAAGAAACCTTTTTACAAGGAAGTAGCTAAGAAAGGAGCCAAGTATGGCAAAGGGCGAGGGAAAGGTCGTCGCACAAAATAAAAAGGCGCACCACGACTATACAATCGTAGATACGCTAGAGGCAGGAATGGTCCTGACAGGAACGGAAATCAAGAGCGTTCGAGCTGCTCGAATCAATCTCAAGGACGGCTTTGCCCAAGTAAAAAATGGGGAAGTCTGGCTGAGCAATGTTCATATTGCCCCTTACGAAGAGGGCAATATCTGGAACCAGGAACCAGAACGCCGTCGTAAACTCCTGCTCCATAAGAAGCAAATTCAAAAATTGGAACAAGAGACCAAAGGGACAGGAATGACCCTTGTTCCCCTTAAAGTCTATCTCAAAGATGGCTATGCCAAGCTTCTTTTAGGACTTGCTAAAGGGAAACATGACTATGACAAACGGGAGTCAATCAAGCGTCGTGAACAAAACCGCGACATCGCGCGTGTGATGAAAGCTGTCAACCAGCGTTAAGAAGAGGAAGTAAAATGGAAAAATTAATTGCCTATAAACGGATGCCCTTGTGGAATAAACAGACCATGCCTGAAGCAGTTCAGCAAAAACACAATACTAAAGTCGGCACTTGGGGAAAAATTACTGTCTTGAAGGGTGCTCTCAAGTTTATTGAGTTGACTGAAGATGGTGAGGTTCTAGCTGAGCACCTCTTTGAGGCAGGAGCTGACAATCCCATGGCACAACCGCAAGCCTGGCATCGAGTAGAGGCTGCCACTGATGATGTAGAATGGTACTTGGAATTTTATTGTAAACCTGAGGATTATTTCCCTAAGAAATACCAGACCAATCCAGTCCATTCAGAAGTCTTAGAGGCTATGCAGACGGTGAAACCAGGAAGAGCCTTGGATTTGGGTTGTGGTCAAGGACGTAACTCTCTCTTTCTCGCACAGAATGGTTTTGATGTGACAGCTGTTGATCAAAATGAATTGTCCCTTGAAATCTTGCAAAGCATCGTAGAGCAAGAGGATCTAGAAATGCCTGTAGGACTATACGATATCAATTCAGCCAGCATTAGCCGAGACTATGATTTTATCGTATCGACAGTTGTTCTCATGTTTCTTCAAGCGGACCGCATTCCAGCTATTATCCAAAATATGCAGGAGCACACCACGGTCGGTGGTTACAATCTTATCGTCTGTGCCATGGATACAGAGGATTATCCTTGCTCGGTTAATTTCCCATTCACTTTTAAAGAAGGGGAGTTGGCGGACTACTACAAGGATTGGGAATTGGTCAAGTATAATGAAAACCCAGGACATCTGCACCGTCGTGATGAAAATGGTAATCGCATTCAACTCCGATTTGCGACCATGTTAGCTAAAAAAGTAAAATAAACATACATGAAGGTCGGGAAAAAAGAAGGGGTATCAAATAGAAAAATTGCTTCTTTACTTGGAAAAGAGCTCTTTAAACTGTCCATACTGAAATCAAACGTGAGACAGTCCTATTGATTTCAAATAAAAGCGCTGAGTCTGTCAATCAGGCTCTAAAATTCATCTTAAAACAGCATTAAATTCTTTCCATCACGACAGATAATTGAACAGGATTCAACCACTTGTCTAATGTGTTTTCTAAGGAGCATATCTATTATCCACACCCCTATGCTTCTTGGTTAAGGGGAACTAATGAAGATCACAACAGGCTCATTCGTAGATGGTTACCTAAAGGAACTAATAAAGCGACTCCTAAAGAAGTCGCCTTCCTCGAAAATTGGATCAACAACTATTCTAAAAAATGCTTGTACTACAAGTCGCTCAGAGAAATTCTTCTTAATGGCTAACTTGAACTGAACAATTTGATTTGTTCTTAAATTGCTGACAAAAAATGAAAGCGCTTGACAAAATGGTTGTATTGGTTGTAAAATATGAATGATGTGAGAAGTTTTGTTTTAAATATACGGAACTGAAATGTCGATATAAAAGGAGATGAATATGAAACAAAAATATAAGTTAAATGTAGATGAACGTAGAAGAAGGTTTAGTCTCAGAAGAGTTTCAGGAATTGGGGTAGTGTCTGCTGTGATTGGGATTATTGGCTTTTCTTCACTTCTTATTGAAACAGTTTCAGCTACTGAAACAGATATTACAGTAAACTATAAATATGCTACTATGGATGAGCTAACAGAAATAGAGAAAAAACTTATTGTAAACGAGTTACCAAAGGATCTTGTAGATGGTTCAGATTTGTTTGTTATCTATCGTAGAGATACTACAAATAGTATTTTACCAGATACTGGAAGTAATGCATTGTCCTTGGCTTCTATTATTGGAACAGGTCTACTGTTGGTTGCTTATATCATAAAAAAATCTGGTAACTCAGATAAGAAGATTGTCAAGAGTATTTTGTCAATCTCTTTGGTTGGAGGAGCTTTGACGGTAACAACTGTATCTGCTTTGACTGTTGCTACTTTATCTAACTATAACCATACCGAAATGATAACAGTAGGTACAACTCTCCCAGATGGTAAAGTGAATATTTCTGGATATCGGTTTGTAGGTTACATTGATGGAAAAGATCTAGATATGAATCCAACTACACCTGCAACTTCACTTCCAGCAAAGGAAAATAAAATTCAGGATACTATTGTTCCAACGGATAATTCTGGGAAAGATGCTATTGATGATGGTAGTAGTGGTAAAGTGGAGCCTATTAAACCAATAATGCCACCAAAAGAAGATGAACCAGTTAAGCCTGTAGACCCTAAAGTTATTGATAAAATTATTAAAGTGGATGATTCTGGGAAAACTTTAGAAGATGTCATTGGTTATATAAAAGTTAGCACGAGTCAACCTGTTGAAACACGAGAAGTTCAGAATGGTCAGCCAGTTATAATTCGAACTGTAACTGAAGTTTACAAGAAAGATACTGTATATGAAGAAAAAACAACTGCTGACATTCTTAAGGGAACAAATGTTGTCATCCCATCTACATTAGTGGAAATATTGTCTGAGGAAGTTGTGGAAGATGAGACGCCAGCTAAAACTACCCCAACCCCTGCTAAACAAACAGTTGAAAAAAATTCAGAAATTGAAAATCTAGGAACAGCACCTTCAACAGAATCATCAGTAAGAGAGGATAAAAAAGAAGAAATTCCAGCTCCAGTTGAGACTTCAAGCTCTAGCTTGGAAACTATTGCAGAGTCCACAATAGTTAAAGCCAAAAAAGTTATTCGTACTATACGCTCTACAGAAGACATTCCGTTTGAAGTGGTTGTTAAGAAGGATAGCTCTTTAGCTGAAGGTGAGACTAAGGTAGAAACAGAAGGGAAACTTGGGAAGAAAGTTTCTACTAAAAAGATTACCCTAGTGGATAATGTAGAAACTGTACAGGAAACAATCTCAGAAACAAGAGAAGAACCTCAAAATAAAGTTCTTCTGATTGGAACGAAGAAAATAGGAACTCAACCAAACATTAGTGAAGTAGCACCAAGTGCGAACTCAGCTGAGAATCTTGCTACTGATTCCAAAGCTACAACACAAAAAATTCCTAACCCAAGTTACTATACAGTCGAGGTTACTGAATCTGAAAATAAAACAGTCGTCACTGACCGTGAAAAAGTTCGTGAGTTAGTAAAAAATAGAACACCGTTTCTAAATCTTGCTTCACCAGATGAAGGAAAGTTGCTTCAGATCAAGACGATAGAAGTCTATGATAATACAATGCTTGAAGGTCAGCGACAATTACGAGATATTCAAGCTAGTTATGTGACGGTAAATGTTAAGAAAAAACGGGTTCTAAGTAACAAAGAACAACAAACGGAATTAGTAATTAGCAAAGATATACCATTAATTACTAAAGTTTATCATATAGGTACCCCCAAAAATGGGTTGTCTAGGAAAGATGTAGTTGTTTCAGGACACGCATACGATAGTAACAATAATGCACTTGAAGAAAAATCTATATCAGTTTATAAAGATAATAAATTAATTACTGAAGTTAATACTGATTTTGATGGCTATATGTTTGCTCATTTAATCTCTAATCAATCTTATACTTTAAAATCTAAAGACTTCGAAGCTAAAGTCACTGCTCTATCTTATGGTGATCCGATAATTGAAAATATAAAGGGACGTTTTGAATTAGGAAGAAAATATTCAGATGATATGGTGGACTATCATCTAAAAGGCAAGGTAATTTACGTTAATGACGGTCAATATCAGAGCGAAAGTGACGATGGGAAAAAATTAGTACTGTCTAAAGAAATTAATGCCAGAGCAGGTGATATTCTTGTGGTCCCACCATCTAAGATTTATGAGACTTCAAAAGCTATCAAAATCAAATCAATTAGAACTATTAATAATCAATCAGTTATTGAATATAGTGTTCCATCATTGTACGAGGTTGTACAAAATATCAACACAAAAGCTTGGTCATCTAATATTAGTAGTGCTACTTTTATTCCAGCTAAAGGAGTCACTGTAAAAAAAGAATCAAATACAGATACAAGTCTATTTAGAAGTGTCACTCTTGAAGGATCTTTTTCATCATCAGTCTCATTGTCTGGTAAGAGAAATGATGATAAAAGCATCAAAGGAACGCTATCATTTAATATTGAAGGTAAGGTTTGGTCAGAGGCTGTTGATTTAAATTTCTGGACTCCTAAACTAGATTTTATGAATTTTGATATCAATAATGAATTGAGTTTTACCACAGAAGGTTCTTTAGAATTTAGTGCATCAGAAGAAATAGAGATTCCATTGGGAGAATTGATTTTACCTACACCGGTTACGGGAGTGACAGTACATATCCCTATAAGTCTTAAAACAACTGTTGAAGGGAGTTTAACTGTTTCGGTATCAAGTACATATTCAATTCAAAATTCAATAAAGTTACAAAATTGGGTTCCTGAATTTAAGCGTGCTGTTCATCATACAATGAAAGTGGGAGAAGTAAAAGCTAAAGCTACAGTCCAAAGTGGTCCAGAAATAAAAGTAAAACCCAAAATATTAGGAATAGATACAGTTTCTATTTCTGCTAATGCAGGGTTAGGAATAGAATCTTCGTATTCGAGAACAAGCCTTTCAGTGGAGGATAAGAAAGATCTAATTACTGGAAAAAATGATAAACTTATTACATCAACTATTTCTATAAATGATAAAAAAATTTCCATCGAAGAGTTTGGTTATCTAACCTTAAAGGCTGAATTAGAAATTTTGAAGCAAGCTAAAACTCTGGGATTTAATCTCGAAGGATTCAAGGAATTAAATTATGAATTAACCTTATTTGATGGTAAATTAATATATAAAAAATATGAGCTTGATTTAGGAAATGATTATAAGGTTGAACTAGTTCGCAATCCAGAAGAATTATTTGAAAAACTAACTAAACCATTCATCTTTACTAGTGGTGCCGGAGGATGGTACACAGGAATGTCCATTTCCAAAGATGGTAGTGTCAAAGGAACTTTCCTTGATATGAATCGTGGAGTTACTGGTTCAAATTATCCAAATGGTCAAATGTATCTTTCTAAATTTACAGGTAAATTTAAAAATCTAGTTAAAGTTAATGACTATGAATACAAGATGACTTTAGCTGATTTGGACTATCCTAAGGCGGGAGAAACAAAGATTGTTAATGGTGTGAAAATTGATACAACTGAACCTTATGGAATAGCAAATGCGAAATCTCCTGGAAAAGAATTTATTCTTTATTTACCAGGTCGTCCAGTTAAAGATTTACCAAAAGAAGTTGGTGACTGGATTTATGATTTCAAAAAACGAATGCCGGAGAAGTTAACAAGAGCGGCAATTTTTAATAAAGATAAAGGTTGGGCATTTGTAGAAAGTAATGAGCCGATAAGTAAAGTGCCTGTTGATGATGAACTTGCTATTAAAGAAATTATTTACAATGGTCATGTTTATCAATTTTCTAAACTGGTAAAATCTAAAGCTGTTATGAACGCTGACTCTTTGTATGTGCGCCAGTTTAACCCAGGTGAATTAATAGATTATTACAATACATATAAAGGGGATAAAACCTATCAACTGGAAGATGTTATTAAGGCTTTATTACCCACGCCTGCTAAAAAACTAAGTGTACCTTTGAAGTATTATACCGAGAAACAATGGCGTAAATTAGCTAATGATAAAAAATCTTGGGTAGAATGGTTTTATTCACAAGCAGATAAAGCTTTCTATGAAGTTGCCAAAGGTGGGCGAGGAGGATATGCTTCTCCGCTACATATTGAACCAAGTAACAAATGGGTAGTGTCTGATAATGGCATTGAAGTAAAAACTTATCTTAATGATGGGGTTGCTACACCTTATCAGAAATACCTATTGAAGAAAAATAATAAGAAGTATGATGGTGGAATAAATAAAACGCCATACTATATTTCTAAGGTTACCAGATTATAAGTCTCTTTTCTATCATTTGTCAAATCTATCAAGGCTTTAAAAAATAATGAGATAAGACAGTAACTATTCAAGGTTACTGTCTTATTTTAATGCTTGTTTGAATATAAAAAATTTCATATTTTACGAATAGATGATATAGAAGGATTGACAGATATACGCATTATGAGTATAATTAAAACTAGAAAGGTGACTATAAATGCCCATTACAGGTAAGGAAATGGTAAAATTAGCTCTTGCAAATGGATGGATTGAAGTTCGTAAGAGGGGAAGTCATCATCATTTTAAGAAAGAAGGAGTTCCCTATCTTGTCACTATTCCAGTCCATGGTAATGATGATCTGGGAAGAGGTTTAGAGAGAAAGATATTAAAGGATTTGGGCCTGTAGTAGATTTGGAACAATGGAGGTGTGTTATGCTAAAGTCTTATCCAGCTATTTTTCATAGAGAAGGCACTAGATATTGGGTTGAATTTCCCGAATTTGGAGGCGGGACTGAGGGAGCAACGATTGAACTTGCCATGAAAAATGCTCATGAAATGCTCGAAAGTGTCTTAGCTTCTTATATTGACGAGGGACTAGCCCTACCTAAACCCAGTGATATTTCTCAGTTGCAAGCTCCTGATGGTTTTGTAACTTTGATTCAAGTAAATCCTCTGCCTTTTGTAAAAAATAATAAGGCGATTCGGAAGAATGTTACAGTTCCAGAGTGGTTGGTCAGATTAGCAGATCGAGAGAAAGTGAACTATTCTGAAGTGTTGACGCAAGCTTTAGAAAGTCGCTTGCAGCTGTAAGCTCATAAAATGATGAAGGTTGGGAATAACCCAGCCTTTTTCTTATTCTTTTCGAATAAAGTAGAAAAGGGGGTATAAATGTTTTTAGCCAGAGATGAAAAAGGAAGCTTAGTCAATGCCTTGGAGGATAAATTAGTTAAACAAAGCTATACTTGTCCAGCTTGTGGAGCTTTGGTTCGATTAAGAAAAGGGAAGAACCTACGGACGCATTTTGCCCATGTATCGCTCAAACAGTGTGATTTTTACTACGAAAATGAGAGTCTAGAGCATCTGGAAAATAAGGTTGCCCTTTTTAATTGGGCGATGAAAAATGACAAGGCCGAGCTTGAATGTCCCATTCCTCAACTAAAACAAATTGCAGATATTTTAGTCAATAAACAGCTTGCCTTAGAAGTTCAGTGTAGTCCTATTTCTCGCCAACTTTTGGAGGAAAGAAGCTTGGGCTATCGAAAAAATGGCTACCAAGTACTTTGGCTAGTCGGTCAAAAACTTTGGTTAAAGGAACGTTTGACTCAGCTCCAAAGAGACTTGCTTTCCTTTAGTCAAAATATGGGCTTTCATCTATGGGAATTAGATCAGCAAAGGGACATACTACGCTTGAAATACATGATCCATCAAGATTTAAAGGGGAATCTTTATTATCAAATAAGGGAGTTTCCTTATGGGCAAGGCAATCTCATTGAGATTTTACGGCTTCCCTATCAGAAGCAAAGAATAGCAAGTATGGATGTATCACAAGATGAAACAATTTGCGCCTATATTCGCCAACAACTCTATTATAAAAATCCTTACTGGATGAAGAAGCAGGAGGAGGCTTATCAAAAAGGGGACAATTTATTAAACCGTCAACTGGACGACTGGTATCCCCAAGTCAGACCAATAGAATCAGGAGATTTTTGTCAAATTAATCAAGATTTAAGTAGCTATTATAAAGAATTTTTCGCTTACTATCAAAAAAATCCGAAAAATAATCGCCAAAAGCTCTATCCACCAGCATTTTATGACTTATATTTCTCAAAAAATGTGGTAAAATAGAAAGGATGGAGGAATCTTATGGTATTACAACGACATGAAATAAATGAAAAAGATACATGGGATCTTTCAACGATCTACCCAACAGACCAAGCTTGGGAAGAAGCCTTGAAAGACTTAACTGAAAAAGTACAAACAGCATCTCAGTATGAGGGGCATCTCTTGGATAGTGCAGACAGTTTGCTTGAGATTACAGAATTCTCACTTGATTTGGAACGCCAAGTTGAAAAGCTTTATGTCTATGCACATATGAAAAATGACCAGGACACGCGTGAAGCCAAGTATCAAGAGTACTATGCCAAGGCAATGACCCTATACAGTCAGTTAGAACAAGCCTTTTCATTCTATGAACCTGAGTTTATGGAGATTAGCGAAGAGCAGTATGCGGCCTTCCTAGAAGCTCAACCAAAACTCCAAGTTTACAAACACTTTTTTGACAAGCTCTTGCAAAAGAAAGACCATGTTCTTTCGCAACGTGAGGAAGAATTGCTTGCTGGAGCAGGAGAAATCTTTGGCGCTGCTAGTGAAACTTTCGCTATTTTGGACAACGCGGATATTAGCTTCCCATATGTCCTTGATGACGAAGGCAAGGAAGTGCAACTCTCACACGGTACTTACATCCATTTGATGGAGTCTAAAAACCGTGAAGTGCGTCGTGGTGCCTATGAAGCCCTTTATGCGACTTACGAGCAATTCCAACATACTTATGCTAAGACTTTGCAGACAAATGTTAAGGTGCAAAACTACCGAGCAAAAGTTCGCAACTATAAGAGTGCTCGCCATGCAGCCCTCGCAGCAAATTTTGTTCCAGAAAGTGTCTATGACAATCTAGTAGCAGCAGTTCGCAAGCATTTGCCGCTCTTGCATCGTTACCTAGAACTTCGTTCTAAAATCTTGGGTATTTCCGACCTCAAGATGTACGATGTCTACACACCGCTTTCGTCAGTAGATTATAGCTTTACCTACGAAGAAGCCTTGAAAAAAGCAGAAGAGGCCTTGGCGGTCTTGGGTGACGACTACTTGAGCCGTGTCAAACGTGCCTTTAGCGAGCGTTGGATTGATGTCTATGAAAACCAAGGCAAGCGTTCTGGTGCCTACTCTGGTGGTTCTTACGATACCAATGCCTTTATGCTTCTCAACTGGCAGGACAATCTAGACAATCTTTTTACCCTTGTCCATGAGACAGGTCACAGTATGCACTCAAGCTATACTCGTGAAACCCAACCTTATGTTTACGGAGATTATTCTATCTTCTTGGCTGAGATTGCCTCAACGACTAACGAAAATATCTTGACAGAGAAATTGTTGGGAGAAGTGGAAGACGATGCAACGCGCTTTGCTATTCTCAATAACTTCCTAGATGGTTTCCGTGGAACAGTCTTCCGTCAAACTCAATTCGCTGAGTTTGAACATGCCATCCACCAAGCAGACCAAAATGGAGAAGTCTTGACAAGTGATTTCCTCAATAAGCTCTACGCTGACTTGAATCAAGAGTACTACGGACTCAGCAAGGAAGACAATCCTCAGATCCAATACGAGTGGGCACGCATTCCACATTTCTACTATAACTACTATGTTTATCAGTATTCAACTGGTTTTGCAGCCGCTTCAGCCTTGGCTGAAAAGATTGTTCATGGTAGTCAAGAAGACCGTGACCGCTATATCGACTACCTCAAGGCAGGTAAGTCAGACTATCCGCTCAATGTTATGAGAAAAGCGGGTGTTGATATGGAAAAAGAAGACTATCTTAACGATGCCTTTGCAGTCTTTGAACGTCGCTTGAACGAGTTTGAAGCCCTTGTTGAAAAATTGGGACTAGCTTAAGATGGTAGAGTCTTATAGTAAAAATGCCAATCACAATATGCGCCGGCCTGTCGTCAAGGAAGAAATCGTAGAACTCATGCGCCAGCGTCAAAAACAGGTGACAGGTTCTTTGAAAGAATTGGAGACCTTCGCTCGCAAGGAAAACATTCCCATTATTCCCCATGAAACGGTCGCGTATTTTCGATTTCTCATGGAGACCATACAGCCCAAGAACATTTTGGAGATTGGGACGGCAATTGGTTTTTCAGCCCTCTTGATGGCGGAACATGCGCCAGATGCTAAGATTACAACGATTGACCGTAATCCAGAAATGATAGGCTTTGCCAAGGAAAACTTTGCCCAGTTTGACAGTCGTAAGCAAATCACCTTACTTGAAGGTGATGCTGTTGATGTTTTATCTACTTTGACAGAAACATATGATTTTGTCTTTATGGATTCGGCCAAGTCCAAGTACATCGTCTTTCTACCAGAAATCCTCAAGCACTTGGAAGTTGGTGGAGTAGTGGTCTTGGATGATATTTTCCAAGGAGGAGATGTTGCCAAGGACATCATGGAAGTCCGCCGAGGTCAACGTACCATTTACCGTGGTTTGCAAAGACTTTTCGACGCAACTTTGGACAATCCAGGTTTAACAGCGACTCTAGTTCCACTTGGGGACGGCATTCTCATGCTACGAAAGAATCTAGCAGAAGTAGAGCTTCCTGAGAGCGAATGATTTTCAGAAAAATTTAAGAAATTATAGTAAAATAGATAAGGTAACACTTACCATAAAAGGAGTAAAAATGAAGAAAAAACTTATGGCAGGAGCCATCACACTTTTATCAGTAGCAACACTTGCAGCTTGTTCAAACAGTTCTGAAGGAAAAGATTTGATCAGTATGAAGGGCGATGTGATTACAGAGCATCAATTCTTTGAAGAAGTAAAGAACAATCCAACTGCACAACAAGTCTTGCTCAATATGACCATCCAAAAAGTATTTGAACAACAATATGGATCAGAGGTAACGGATAAAGATGTGGATGATGCCGTTGCTGAAGAACAAAAGAAATACGGCGATAGCTACAACAGCGTGCTTCAACGTGCAGGTATGACACCTGAGACTCGTAAAGCTCAAATCCGTACCAGCAAATTGGTTGAATTGGCGGTTAAGAAGGCTGCTGAGAGTGAGTTGACAGACGAAGCTTACCAAAAAGCTTTTGAGTCTTATACACCAGATGTAACAGCTCAAATCATCCGTTTGGATAATGAAGACAAGGCAAAAGAAGTACTTGAGAAAGCTAAAGCAGAAGGTGCGGATTTTGCTCAGTTGGCAAAAGACAACTCTAACGACGACAAAACAAAAGAAAATGGTGGAGAAATCACTTTTGACTCTGCTTCAACAGAACTTCCAGAACAAGTCAAGAAAGCAGCCTTTGCCTTGGATGTGAACGGGATTTCTGATGTGATTACAGCTACTGGAACACAAGCCTACAGCAGTCAGTTCTACATCATCAAAGTAACGAAGAAAACAGAAAAATCTTCTAATATAGAGGATTACAAAGAAAAATTGAAGACCATCATCTTGACTCAAAAACAAAATGATTCAGCCTTTGTTCAAGGAGTAATTGGTAAAGAATTGCAAGCAGCAAACATCAAGGTTAAAGACCAATCATTCCAAAACATCTTCACCCAATACATCGGTGGTGGTGACTCAAGCTCAAGCAGCAGCTCTTCATCTAACTAAGAAAGCAAAAAACAAATCTCTTTTGAGATTTGTTTTTTTATACTTGAAACTAGAAAATGAGTAAAATTCGAAGGATTAAAGGATAAGAGTTTTTTTCTTTCTGAAAAAGTGGTATAATAGCAATCAAAACTAGAAAATAAAACGGAATTGGGAACAGAAACGTCTGTTCCTATTAGAGTGGTGAAATATGAAAATTAGTAAAAGGCACCTACTAAACTATTCCATTTTGATTCCTTACTTCCTTTTATCGATTTTGGGTCTGATTGTGGTGTACTCGACAACGAGTGCAACCTTGATCGAAGAAGGAAAAAGCGCCTTTCAATTGGTGCGTAACCAGGGGATCTTCTGGATAGCTAGTTTGATTCTGATTGCCTTAATCTATAAATTAAAATTAGGTTTCCTAAGAAACGGACGTCTCATCTTTATCGTAATGATTGTGGAGATTGTTCTTTTAGCTCTGGCGCGACTGGTCGGAACACCTGTCAATGGAGCATACGGATGGATTTCTGTAGGACCTGTAACGATTCAGCCTGCGGAATACCTTAAGATTATCATCATCTGGTACCTGGCGCATCGATTTTCAAAACAACAAGATGAGATTGCGGTTTATGACTTCCAGGTTTTGACACAGAATCAGTGGCTACCTCGAGCTTTTAATGACTGGCGTTTTGTTCTGCTGGTTCTGATTGGTAGCTTGGGAATTTTCCCAGACTTGGGAAATGCGACCATCTTGGTCTTGGTGGCGCTCATCATGTATACCGTAAGTGGGATCGCCTATCGTTGGTTCTCGACCATTCTAGCTCTCTTGGCAGGAAGTTCAATGTTAGTCTTGTCTGTCATTCGCTTTGTTGGGGTTGAAAAGTTCTCTCAAATTCCTGTATTTGGTTACGTTGCTAAACGTTTTAGTGCCTTCTTTAATCCCTTTAATGACTTGGCGGGTGCAGGACACCAGCTCGCAAATTCTTACTATGCAATGGTTAATGGTGGCTGGTTCGGACTGGGACTAGGGAATTCTATCGAGAAGCGTGGTTATCTACCAGAAGCCCATACGGATTTTGTCTTTTCGATTGTCATCGAGGAGTTTGGATTCGTAGGAGCCAGTATGATTTTGGCTCTACTATTCTTCTTGATTTTGCGAATCATCTTGGTTGGTATTCGAGCAAAGGATCCTTTTAACTCTATGGTTGCTATTGGTGTCGGAGGGATGATCCTTGTTCAGGTCTTTGTTAATATCGGTGGGATTTCAGGGTTGATTCCTTCTACAGGGGTAACCTTCCCCTTCCTTTCACAAGGTGGGAACAGTCTATTGGTATTATCCGTGGCCATCGCGCTTGTACTGAACATTGATGCAAGTGAAAAACGTGCCAAACTTATCAGAGAATACGAGAATCAAACCGATGAAAGTCTGTAAGGATTGTATGGAAAGGAAAGTATATGTCTCTTCAAAAATTAGAAAACTATAGTAATAAAGCAGTCGTCCAAGAAGAAGTCTTGATTCTGACGGAGCTATTAGAAGATATCACAAAAAATATGCTAGCGCCAGAAACCTTTGAAAAGATTATCCAGTTGAAGGAATTATCAACTAGCGAGAATTATCAAGGGCTCAATGACCTAGTGACCAGTCTTTCGAATGAAGAAATGATTTACATTTCACGCTATTTCTCAATCCTTCCACTCTTGATCAATATCTCTGAGGATGTGGATTTGGCTTATGAGATCAATCACCAAAACAATGTGGACCAAGACTATCTAGGGAAACTATCTACAACCATTAAAATGGTGGCTGAAAAAGAAAATGCAGCTACAATTTTGGAACAGCTGAATGTTGTGCCTGTTCTGACTGCCCATCCGACGCAGGTCCAACGTAAGAGTATGTTGGATTTGACCAATCACATCCATAATCTTTTGCGTAAGTACCGTGATGTCAAACTAGGCTTGATTAACAAAGAAAAATGGCACACGGATCTCCGTCGTTATATTGAGATTATTATGCAGACGGACATGATTCGCGAGAAGAAATTGAAAGTAACCAACGAAATCACCAACGTGATGGAGTACTATCAAAGTTCATTCTTGAATGCTGTTCCCCGTTTGACAGCTGAGTATAAGAAACTAGCCAAGGAACAAGGTATCGAACTCCAACATCCAAAACCGATTACCATGGGAATGTGGATTGGAGGAGACCGTGATGGAAATCCTTTCGTAACTGCTGAAACCCTCAATAAATCTGCCTTGACCCAGTGTGAAGTCATCATGAATTACTACGATGAGAAGATTTATAACCTCTATCGTGAATTCTCACTCTCAACCAGTATTGTGAATGTCAGCGACAAGGTTCGTGAGATGGCTCTTAAGTCACAGGATAACTCGATTTATCGCGAAAAAGAACTCTATCGTCGTGCCCTCTTTGACATCCAAGCTAAGATGCAGGCTACCAAGGCTTATCTCATTGAAGACAAGGATGTTCATCCAAGATATGCTAGCGCAGATGAATTCTATCAAGATTTGTTGGCCATTCGCGATTCTCTCCTTGAAAACAAAGGGGAGTACCTGATTTCGGGAGAACTTGTCGAGTTGATGCAAGCAGTTGAAATCTTTGGATTCTATCTTGCCTCTATCGACATGCGCCAGGATTCTAGTGTTCATGAAGCTTGTGTGGCTGAATTATTAGCATCAGCTGGTATCAACGACCACTATAGCGATCTGTCTGAAGATGAAAAATGTAGCCTCCTCTTAAAAGAGTTGGAAGAAGACCCTCGTATCCTCTCAGCAACTCATGCTGAAAAGTCAGAACTGCTTGAAAAAGAACTCTCTATCTTTAAAGCTGCGCGCAAGTTGAAGGATAAACTGGGTGAAAACGTCATTCGTCAAACCATCATTTCTCACGCAACCAGTGTATCCGATATGCTCGAACTAGCCATTATGCTTAAGGAAGTCGGCTTGGTGGATGCCCAAAAAGCCCGAGTTCAGATTGTTCCCCTCTTTGAAACGATCGAAGACTTGGATCACTCAGAAGAAACCATGAGAAGATATTTCTCTCTTCCTTTGGCTAAAAAATGGATTGCTTCAAAAGACAACTACCAAGAAATCATGCTTGGCTACTCTGATAGTAACAAAGACGGTGGTTACCTATCATCATGTTGGACTCTCTATAAAGCGCAACAACAACTGACTGCTATCGGGGATGAATTTGGCGTTAAGGTTACTTTCTTCCATGGTCGTGGTGGTACTGTGGGTCGTGGTGGTGGACCAACTTATGAAGCCATCACATCTCAACCACTCAAGTCTATTAAGGACCGTATCCGTTTGACTGAGCAAGGAGAAGTCATTGGAAACAAATACGGTAACAAAGATGCAGCCTATTATAACCTTGAAATGTTGGTTTCTGCAGCCATTAACCGTATGATTACCAAGAAGAAGAGTGATACCAATACGTCAAATCGTTACGAAGCTATTATGGATCAAGTAGTGGACCGTAGCTACGATATCTATCGTGATTTGGTCTTTGGAAATGAACATTTCTATGACTATTTCTTTGAATCAAGTCCAATCAAGGCAATTTCAAGCTTCAATATCGGTTCGCGTCCAGCAGCTCGTAAGACCATCACTGAAATTGGCGGTTTGCGTGCTATTCCTTGGGTCTTCTCATGGTCACAAAGCCGTGTCATGTTCCCTGGATGGTACGGAGTTGGATCAAGCTTTAAAGAGTTTATAGATCAAGATCCGAAGAATATCGAGTTTCTTCGAGATATGTACCAAAACTGGCCTTTCTTCCAATCTTTGCTTTCCAATGTAGACATGGTCTTGTCTAAGTCTAATATGAACATTGCTTTTGAATATGCCAAGCTCTGTGAAGACGAAGAAGTACAAGCTATCTACTACACTATTTTAGATGAATGGCAGTTGACTAAGGACGTTATTTTAGCTATCGAAGGTTATGACGAACTCTTGGCAGAAAACTCTTATCTAAAAGACAGTCTAAACTATCGTATGCCTTACTTTAATATCCTTAACTACATCCAGTTGGAGTTGATTAAACGTCAACGTCGCGGCGAATTGTCGGCAGACGAAGAAAAACTGATTCATACAACTATCAACGGAATTGCAACTGGTTTACGTAATTCAGGCTGATATTCTACAAACTTCCTCTTTTATAAAGGGGAAGTTTTTGAATTGTTTAAAAAATTCTAAAAATAGCCTTGACAAGTAGTTGAAAAATGATATAATTTAAACATTCAGAAAGTAATCTTGCTCATTTTTTAGAGAGTCTGTGGTTGGTGAAAGCAGATAGATGAAATTGATGAAATTGGGCTGAATGTACTTAAGAATTTGAAATCATAAAAATTCGGTGAGCACACCTTACAGTGCAACTCGTTATTGCGAGAAAGAGCGATAGGGATATTCCCTATAATTGAGGTGGCACCGCGCATTGACGTCCTCACACAAGTTTTTTGTGTGAGGACTTTTTCTATGGGGAGGAAAGATATTGGAATTTAAACGATGGCATCGCTTGATGATGTGATTTAAAAAGTTAAGGTAAAAGAATTAAGGAGAAAGAAAAATGAAAAATAAACGTTTGATTGGAATTGTTGCTGGATTAGCAGTATTGGTAGTGGCTAGCTTGATTTATTCATCAATGAACAAACCAGCAGCTAAAGAAGAGCAAAAGGTTGCTAAGGTTGGTGTCCTTCAATTTGTTAGTCACCCATCCTTGGACTTGATTTACCAAGGGATTCAAGATGGACTAGCTGAAGAAGGCTATAAGGACGACCAAGTAAAAATCGACTTTATGAACTCTGAAGGTGATCAGAGCAAGGTTGCAACCATGAGTAAACAATTGGTAGCAAATGGAAACGACGTTGTTGTTGGGATTGCAACACCAGCTGCTCAAGGACTTGCTAGTGCTACAAAAGACCTACCTGTTATCATGGCTGCTATTACAGACCCAATCGGTGCTAACTTGGTCAAAGACTTGAAAAAACCAGGTGGCAACATCACAGGGGTATCAGACCATAACCCTGCTGAACAACAAGTTGAACTCATTAAAGCTTTGACACCTGATGTTAAAACAATCGGAGCTCTTTACTCAAGCAGTGAAGATAACTCAAAAACACAGGTAGAAGAATTCAAGGCTTATGCTGAAAAAGCAGGTTTGACAGTCGAAACCTTTGCCGTTCCATCAACCAATGAAATTGCTTCAACAGTCAATGTTATGACCAGCAAGGTCGATGCGATTTGGGTTCCAATTGATAATACCATCGCATCAGCATTCTCAACAGTTGTTTCAAGCAACCAAACAGCCAAAAAGCCAATCTACCCAAGTGCTACTGCCATGGTAGAAGCAGGTGGATTAGCATCTGTAGTAGTTGACCAACACGATCTTGGAGTGGCTACTGGTAAAATGATTGCCAAAGTTTTGAAAGGTGAAAAACCAGCTGACACTCCAGTTAATGTCTTCTCAACTGGTAAATCGGTTATCAACAAAAAATTAGCGCAGGAACTTGGTATCACCATTCCTGAGTCCGTTCTAAAAGAAGCGGGACAAGTGATTGAATAAAGATAAAGGAGGAGCTGGGCACATCTCCTCCCATTTTTACTAAAGAAAGAAATGAGTGAAAGATTATGATAGTATCCATTATTTCTCAGGGGATGGTCTGGGCGATTCTAGGTTTGGGAATCTTTATGACTTTTCGAATTTTGAATTTTCCAGATATGACTACTGAAGGTTCTTTTCCTCTAGGGGGAGCAGTAGCTGTAACCTTGATAACACAGGGAGTCAATCCATTCTTAGCGACCTTAGCTGCAGTAGGAGCGGGCTGTCTAGCTGGAATGGCGACGGGACTCTTATATACCAAAGGAAAAATCCCAACCCTCTTATCAGGGATTCTGGTCATGACTTCCTGCCATTCCATCATGCTCATGATTATGGGGCGTGCCAATCTGGGGCTTCTTGGAACTAAACAAATACAGGATGTCTTGCCTTTCGATTCAGATCTTAACCAACTCCTGACTGGATTAATCTTTGTAGCTCTTGTTATTGGCCTTATGCTCTTTTTCCTTGATACCAAACTAGGTCAGGCCTACATCGCTACAGGTGACAATCCCGATATGGCTCGTAGCTTTGGTATCAATACGGGTCGTATGGAACTTATGGGTTTGGTTCTCTCAAATGGGATTATCGCGCTTGCAGGAGCCTTAATTGCTCAACAAGAAGGATACGCGGATGTTTCTCGAGGAATTGGCGTGATTGTCGTAGGGCTTGCTAGCTTGATTATTGGTGAGGTTTTGTTCAAGAGTTTGACTTTGGCAGAGCGACTCATGACCATCGTTGTAGGGTCTATTGCTTATCAGTTCCTCGTTTGGGGAGTGATTGCTCTTGGGTTTAATACAAGTTATCTTCGTTTGTACAGCGCCTTGATTTTGGCAGTTTGCCTCATGATTCCAACCTTCAAAAGCAAATACCTGAAAGGAGTCAAGTTTAGCAGATGACAGCAATTGTAGAATTAAAAAATGCCACCAAAGTCATCACGAATGGCTTTGACGAGGAAAAAATCATTCTGAATGATGTTTCTCTTGAAATTTTTGAACATGATTTCATTACTATCCTAGGTGGAAATGGAGCAGGGAAGTCAACGCTTTTTAACACTATTGCAGGTACCTTGCCCTTAACAAGTGGAAGTATCCGTATCATGGGCGAGGATGTGACGCATTTTTCACCTGAAAAGCGGGCTAAGTACTTGTCTCGTGTTTTTCAGGATCCTAAGATGGGTACGGCTCCCCGTATGACGGTGGCGGAAAATCTCTTAATTGCCAAGTTTCGTGGTGAGAAGAGAGGACTCCTGCCTAGAAGGCTATCAAGTCATCGGGAAGAGTTTCAGGCTACCATTGAAAAAGTGGGAAATGGGCTTGAGAAACATCTAGATACTCCGATTGAGTTTCTATCAGGTGGTCAACGCCAGGCCTTGAGTCTCTTGATGGCAACCTTGAAGCGACCAGAGTTGCTCTTGTTGGATGAACACACAGCAGCTCTCGACCCAAAGACCAGTGTTGCCTTGATGGAGTTAACAGATGACTTTGTCAGCAAGGATCATCTAACAGCCTTGATGATTACCCACCATATGGAGGATGCGTTGAAGTATGGAAATCGTCTGATTGTCATGAAGGAAGGTCGTATCATCCAAGACCTCAATAAAGAAGAAAAAGCTCAGATGAAAATTTCAGACTACTATCAATTATTTGAATAGATGAGTGAAGTAATCATCAAAAAATAGTGAAAATTAACTTAGAAACATGGAAGTGTTTCTGAGTTTTTTATCACCTCTTTCTATCTAGAAAAATAAGGCAAAGAGAATTACGGAAAGCGTATGAAATGGTTTACTTTTTTTCAGAAATAAGCTATACTAGTTTACGTGAAACTATGATAAGATGGAGGTATTGTGTATGGTTGACAAGCAAGTCATTGAAGAAATCAAAAACAATGCCAACATTGTGGAAGTCATAGGTGATGTGATTTCTTTACAGAAGGCTGGACGGAACTATTTAGGGCTCTGTCCTTTTCATGGTGAAAAGACCCCCTCTTTCAACGTTGTGGAAGACAAGCAGTTTTATCACTGTTTTGGATGTGGGCGTTCAGGAGATGTCTTTAAGTTTATCGAAGAATACCAAGGTGTGTCCTTCATGGAAGCCGTTCAGCTCTTAGGAGAGCGTGTCGGTATTCAACTAGCTATGCCTGTCCAGTCTCGTCCTCAACAGGCTTCACCTCATCAAGCTCTATATGATATGCATGAAGAAGCCGCCCGCTTTTACCATGCCATCCTCATGACGACCAAGATGGGAGAAGAAGCAAGGGCTTATCTCTACAAACGCGGATTGACAGACGATGTTCTGAAGCACTTCCAGATTGGACTGGCTCCAGCAGAGAGAACCTATCTCTATCAACGTTTAGCTGACAAGTTTGAGGAAAAGGATTTATTGGATTCGGGCTTGTTTTATCTGTCAGATGGTAATCAATTTTATGATACTTTTTTTGGACGGATCATCTTTCCTTTGACGAATGACAAGGGGCAGGTTATTGCATTTTCAGGTCGTATCTGGCAAGAAACGGATAGTCAGACTGCCAAATATAAAAATAGTCGCTCGACTGCAATTTTTAACAAGAGCTACGAATTGTATCATTTGGACAAGGCAAAAAAGGGAACAGGTAAGGTTACAGAGCTCTATCTGATGGAAGGCTTCATGGATGTGATTGCAGCCTACCGTGCTGGCATAGAAAATGCTGTGGCTTCCATGGGAACAGCCTTAAGCAAGGAGCATGTTGACCACCTCAAACGTTTTACCAAAAAAATTGTTCTCAGCTATGATGGCGACAAGGCAGGGCAGGCAGCAACAGCCAAAGCTCTGGAAGAATTAAAAGATTTCTCAGTGGAAGTTGTCCGAGTACCTGATGCCATGGACCCAGATGAGTATTTGCAAAAGAATTCTGCTGAAGACCTGGCTTACCTTTTAACCAAGACTCGGATTAGTCCCATAGAGTTCTATATTCACCAGCTCAAGCCGGAAAATAGTGATAACTTACAGGCGCAAATCGAGTTCATTGAAAAGATTGCCCCCCTAATCGCCAAAGAAAAGTCTATCACTGCCCAGAATTCTTATATCCACATTCTGGCGGATAATCTCTCTTCCTTTGATTACCAGCAGGTGGAACAGATTGTAAATGAAAGTCGGATTGTTCAGAGGCAGGAAAGAGTCAAAGAGGAGCAACCTCCAGCAGCTATTAGTTTACCTGTAACGCGGCAACTGACAGCAGTCATGAGAGCAGAGGCGCATCTCCTCTATAGGATGGCTGAGAACCCAGTTGTGTTAAATGACTACCGATTAAGAGAAGATTTTTTCTTTGATACCCCAGAATTTCAGATTCTTTACGAATTATTAAGTGAGCAGGGAGAAATCGGCTCAGAGGAGCTTTCTCATCAGACGCCTGAGGTTGAAAATGCTTGGTACCACGTGCTTAGCTTGGATTTGCCAGTTGAGATGTCGCCTCAAGAGCTAATGGAAGTCGAAGCGACTCGAAACCGTGCCCTCCTCAGCAAGGACAACTTAAGAATTAAAAAGAAAGTGCAGGAAGCGAGTCATGTAGGAGATACAGACACAGCCTTGGAAGAATTGCAACGATTGATTTCCCAAAAGAGAAGAATGGAGTAATAATGGCAACAAAACAAAAAGAAGTAACGACATTTGATGTGCAAGTAGCAGACTTTATCCGTAACCACAAAAAAACAGGAACAGCAACAGATGACGAAATCAATTCAAGTCTGGTTATTCCGTTTGCCCTTGATGCAGACGGCATTGAAGACCTTTTGCAACGGATTCAGGATGCTGGAATTTCTATCACAGATAACGAAGGAAATCCAAGCGCGCGTGTGCTTAGTGCAGAAGAAGAACCAGAACTCAGTGATGAGGACTTGATTGGCTCAACTTCAGCCAAGGTTAATGACCCAGTCCGTATGTATTTGAAGGAAATCGGGGTGGTTCCTCTCTTGACTAACGAAGAGGAAAAAGAATTGGCCCTAGCAGTTGAGGCTGGTGATATTGAAGCCAAACAACGTCTTGCAGAAGCCAACCTTCGTTTGGTGGTTTCGATTGCTAAGCGCTACGTAGGGCGTGGTATGCAATTTCTTGACTTGATTCAAGAAGGAAACATGGGCTTGATGAAGGCTGTTGACAAGTTTGACTATTCAAAAGGATTTAAGTTTTCAACTTACGCAACTTGGTGGATTCGTCAGGCAATCACTCGTGCCATTGCTGACCAGGCCCGCACTATCCGTATCCCTGTCCACATGGTTGAAACCATTAACAAGCTTGTCCGTGAACAGCGTAATCTCCTTCAAGAATTGGGGCAAGATCCAACACCTGAACAAATCGCTGAGCGTATGGATATGACACCTGACAAGGTTCGTGAAATCTTGAAAATCGCCCAAGAACCAGTATCACTTGAAACACCGATCGGTGAAGAGGACGATAGTCATCTTGGGGACTTTATTGAAGACGAAGTGATTGAAAATCCAGTAGACTACACAACTCGAATCGTTTTGCGCGAGCAGTTGGATGAAGTCTTGGATACTCTTACAGATCGTGAAGAAAACGTTCTGCGCTTGCGCTTCGGTTTGGACGATGGGAAAATGCGTACTCTTGAAGATGTTGGGAAAGTCTTTAACGTGACTCGTGAGCGTATCCGTCAGATCGAGGCCAAGGCTTTGAGAAAATTGCGTCAACCAAGTCGCAGCAAACCGCTTCGTGATTTTATTGAAGACTAAGAGTGAGGAATAACATGGCTTATACAGAAGAGCAAATTGAAACGATCAAAACACGCATTTTAAATGCCTTGGAAGAAGTCATCGACCCTGAGTTGGGGATTGATATTGTCAACCTAGGTTTGATTTATGAAATTCGTTTTGATGGTGAAACAGGTCACACTGAAATTGATATGACCTTGACAACTATGGGCTGCCCACTGGCTGACCTTTTGACAGACCAGATACATGATGCGATGACAGAAGTGCCTGAGGTAACCAATACCGAAGTTAAATTGGTCTGGTATCCAGCTTGGACGGTTGAAAAAATGAGCCGATACGCGCGTATCGCCCTAGGAATTAAATAAAGACTAAGAAAAATGCGAGAGACGATTGGAAAATAGGATAATTTTATCCTTTTTCCAATCGTCTCTTCTTTCTTTTGCTGATTTTCTGGAAATAAAATGGTATAATGAAAGGTATGGAAAACGAAAAATTGCGTATTAATATGCTAAGCTCAAGTGAAAAAGTAGCTGGTCAAGGAGTGTCAGGAGCTTATCGAGAATTGGTTAGTCTCCTTCACCGCGATGCCAAAGACCAGTTGATTGTTACAGAGAATCTTCCTGTAGAGGCAGATGTAACTCATTTTCACACCATTGATTTCCCTTATTATTTATCTACTTTCCAAAAGAAACGCTCTGGGAGAAAAATTGGCTATGTGCATTTTTTGCCTGATACGCTTGAGGGGAGTTTAAAGATTCCATTTTTCCTAAAAGGAATTGTCAAACGCTATGTTTTTTCCTTTTACAACCGAATGGAACACTTGGTGGTGGTCAATCCCATGTTTATCGAGGATTTGGTGGCTGCTGGTATTCCGCGTGAAAAAGTAACTTATATTCCAAACTTTGTAAACAAAGAAAAATGGCATCCATTACCAGCTGAACAGGTTGCACAACTCCGGAAGGAAATGGATCTTGCGGAAGATCAGTTTGTCGTAATCGGTGCGGGTCAGGTTCAGAAACGTAAAGGAATTGATGATTTTATCCGTCTTGCTGAGGAATTGCCAGAAATTACCTTTATCTGGGCAGGTGGTTTTTCATTTGGTGGGATGACAGATGGTTATGAACGCTACAAGAAGATAATGGACAATCCACCCAAAAATCTTATTTTCCCTGGAATTGTGTCACCGGAACGGATGCGGGAACTTTACGCTATGGCGGATCTATTCTTGTTACCAAGTTACAATGAATTATTCCCTATGACTATCTTAGAGGCCGCTAGTTGCGAGGCTCCTATTATGTTAAGAGATTTGGATCTGTATAAGGTTATTCTTGATGGGAATTATCGTGCTACAAGTGATGTTTCCGAGATGAGAGAAGCAATCCTAGAATACAAGAATGACCCTGAAGCCTTAAAGGACTTGAAAGAAAAAGCTCGCGAGATCTCCAAAGAGTACTCTGAGGAGCATTTGTTGGAAATCTGGTTAAAATTTTATCGAGAACAGGCTGCTTTGGGCAAAAAGTGAGGTAATTTATGCGAATTGGTTTATTTACAGATACCTATTTCCCTCAGGTTTCCGGGGTCGCGACTAGTATACGGACCTTGAAAACTGAGCTTGAGAAGCAGGGACATGCAGTTTTTATCTTTACAACAACTGATAAAGATGTGAATCGATACGAGGATTGGCAAATTATTCGCATTCCAAGTGTCCCTTTCTTTGCGTTTAAGGATCGACGATTTGCCTACCGAGGTTTTACAAAGGCGCTTGAAATTGCCAAGCAGTATCAACTCGACATCATTCATACCCAGACAGAATTTTCACTTGGTTTGTTAGGGATTTGGATTGCGAGAGAATTGAAAATCCCAGTTATTCATACCTACCATACCCAGTATGAAGACTATGTGCATTACATTGCTAAGGGCATGCTAATTCGTCCGAGTATGGTAAAATATTTGGTACGAGGCTTCCTTCATGATGTAGATGGTGTGATTTGCCCTAGTGAGATTGTTCGTGACCTTTTAGCGAAATACAAAGTCAAGGTTGAAAAGCGTGTCATCCCAACTGGAATTGAGCTGGCTAAGTTTGAACGACCTGAGATCAAAGAGGAAAACTTACTAGAGCTTCGTTCGAAGTTAGGTATTCAGGAAGGTGAGATAATGCTGCTGAGCCTTTCGCGTATCTCCTTTGAGAAGAATATCCAAGCAGTCTTAGCTGCCTTTGCGCAGGTTTTGAAAGAAGAAGACAAGGTGAAGTTGGTTGTTGCTGGAGACGGACCTTATCTGGACAGTCTGAAAGAACAAGCAGGGAAATTAAACATACAAAAACATGTGATTTTTACAGGTATGATTGCTCCAAGTGAGACAGCCTTGTACTATAAAGCAGCTGATTTCTTTATTTCAGCCTCTACGAGTGAAACTCAGGGTTTAACCTATCTAGAAAGTCTAGCCAGTGGAACGCCTGTTATTGCTCATGGCAATCCCTATCTTGAAAATCTGATCAATGATAAAATGTTTGGGACCCTCTACTATGGAGAACGAGAGCTTGCAGGAGCTATCCTTGAAGCTTTGATCGCTACTCCTGATATGTCTGAACAAAAGTTAGCGGATAAGTTGTACGAGATTTCGGCTGAAAATTTTGGGAAACGAGTTCATGAGTTTTACCTTGATGCCATTATCTCAAATAACTTTGAACATGAGCTACATGATGGACAACCTGTCACTCAGCGCTTCTTAAAAACGATTCTCTATCTACCTCAACAGGCTGTTACAAGCCCAGTAAAAGAATCCAAGCGTATTTTAAGAGCGTCTCGAAAACAATTGTCTAGCATCAGAGATTATTGGAGAGACGAATTCAAATAATAGAATAAGAGGAAGAAAAAATGAAAAAATTAATGAGAAGCGGGAAAGATCAAAAAATTGGTGGAGTATGCGCAGGAGTTGCTCATTATTTTGATATCGATCCAACAATTGTTCGTGTCATTTGGGCTGTTCTTGCATTTTGTTATGGGACAGGAGTCCTTGCTTATATCATTTTATGGTTGATTGCACCAGTTTCAACAGAATATTAAATTAGAATTATATAGAAAAAGGAGAAGTTATGGCTTTTGGAGATAACGGAAAACGTAAAAAAACTTTGTTTGAAAAGGTGACGCTTGTTGTCGTGCTCATCATGTTGTTTGTAACCCTTGCTGGTATCTTTGCAACTGCGCTTGGAGCTTTTAGTAGATTCTAAGCAAGCTACGAGGATAGAAACAATAACTAATGACTGGGTTCTCCCCAGCCTTTTTAAAGTGAGAAGAAAATATGAGTATGTTTTTAGATACAGCCAAGATTAAGGTCAAGGCTGGTAATGGTGGCGATGGCATGGTTGCCTTTCGCCGTGAAAAATATGTCCCTAATGGCGGTCCTTGGGGTGGTGATGGTGGACGTGGAGGTAACGTTGTTTTCGTGGTAGACGAAGGCTTACGTACCTTGATGGATTTCCGCTATAACCGTCATTTCAAGGCTGATTCCGGTGAAAAAGGAATGACCAAAGGAATGCACGGACGTGGTGCAGAAGATCTACGTGTTCGCGTACCACAGGGGACTACTGTACGTGATGCGGAAACAGGTAAAGTCATTACAGACTTGATTGAACATGGTCAAGAATTTATCGTGGCTCATGGCGGTCGTGGAGGTCGTGGAAATATCCGTTTTGCCACTCCCAAAAATCCTGCACCTGAAATCTCTGAGAATGGAGAGCCAGGTCAAGAACGTGAGTTGCAACTGGAATTGAAGATTCTAGCGGATGTCGGCCTGGTCGGTTTCCCATCTGTCGGAAAGTCAACTTTGCTTAGTGTCATCACTTCAGCTAAACCTAAAATCGGTGCTTACCACTTTACGACGATTGTTCCTAATCTAGGGATGGTTCGTACACAGTCAGGTGAATCTTTTGCAGTAGCAGACCTTCCAGGTTTGATTGAGGGAGCTAGTCAAGGTGTTGGTCTTGGAACCCAGTTTCTCCGTCATATCGAGCGTACACGAGTTATCCTCCATGTCATCGATATGTCAGCTAGCGAAGGACGTGATCCTTATGAGGATTACCTTGCTATCAATAAGGAATTAGAATCCTACAACCTTCGTCTTATGGAACGTCCACAGATTATCGTGGCCAACAAGATGGATATGCCTGAAAGTCAGGAAAATCTTAAAACTTTCAAGGAAAAGTTGGCAGCAAACTACGACGAGTTTGAGGAACTTCCAGCCATTTTCCCAATTTCTGGTCTGACCAAGCAAGGCTTGGCAACACTTTTGGACGCGACAGCTGAATTGTTAGACAAGACTCCAGAATTCCCGATTTATGATGAATCCGATATGGAAGAAGAGGCTTACTATGGCTTTGACGAGGAAGAAAAAGCCTTTGAGATTAGTCGTGATGATGATGCGACATGGGTACTTTCTGGTGAAAAACTCATGAAACTCTTTAACATGACCAACTTTGACCGTGATGAGTCAGTCATGAAGTTTGCTCGTCAGTTACGTGGTATGGGGGTTGACGAAGCCCTTCGTGCGCGTGGAGCTAAGGATGGAGACTTGGTAAGAATCGGCAAGTTTGAGTTTGAATTTGTAGACTAGGAGATTGATATGGGAGATAAACCGATATCATTCCGAGATGCAGAGGGAAATTTTGTTTCTGCAGCAGACGTATGGAATGAAAAGAAACTAGAAGAATTGTTTAATCGTCTCAATCCCAAACGTGCTCTTAGATTAGCACGTACAAAGAAAGAAGAAACACTTTCAAATGAATAAAATAATCCCGTGATTTTTAATCACGGGATTTGTTTTATTCGCTAAAGAAAAATGGTGGGGCATATTTTTTAAGATTTTCAAAACATGCTTGTGCTTTTGTAGCATCTTCACAGATGATCATGCAGACATCGTCTCCACAAAGGGTTGCAACGATATCTGGAAAGGCCAAGGAATCAATTACAGATCCAAATGATTGGGCTAAACCGGGTAAAGTTTTCAAAATAACTTGGTGTTGCACAGGACGCAACATAACAAGAGCATCTTCCATATAGTTTTCAAGACGTTTTTCCCACTTGGAGATTGATCCTGTATTTAGCACATAATAAGAATTATCCTCTTCGCGCACTTTTGAAAGGTTCATGGTTTTGATATCGCGTGATAGGGTAGCCTGAGTAACTTGGATATCATTTTCCGCTAACAAAGCTTGTAATTCAGCTTGAGTATGGATTTTGTTTTTTGAAACGAGGGCGCGGATAAGTTGGTGTCTGTGTTCTGATTTGTTCATAAAGTAAGTACTCCTTTTACAAGGTACAGTAGCGTGGACTGAACGATAACGTCAGTCGGGTGGTAGGCGGTATTGTCACGTATGATGATTTCAAAGTCAGTAGGATAAAGAACTAGATGGAGAGATTCTCCTTCTTTTAACTTGTCACTAGTTGGGTGCAGATAAACTGGGTAGCAATCCGTTCATCTACATTGATGTTCTTTAATGACAGTGAATCATTCAATTTGGGTAGCTTTTTGTCACGGCGTTTTGTGAATTCACTCTAAATGTTAATTCACAGAGATTTCCAACATGTGGTGTAGTAGCGTGTATGATAAATGGTTACACATGTTGGTTAGAGGGAGTATCTTTTGTCCAAGTTCTATCTAGGGGCTTCTAAAATGCTTTCAGATGAACTGGATTTGATACGAAATTTATGTTTGATTCGACTGTTCAAGTGGAAAACTTTGGTTATAGGAAGTTCAATGGTCAAATTCATTGACTTTTCCTTTGAATACTTCCATATTGAAAGTCTGGTAGATTATACCTTTTGACAAGGTAGGATAAGACTAGACTGTGCTAAATCAACAGTCAACTGATAGTCTGTATTATCTCGAATTGTAATCTCAAAGTCTGTGGTGTAGAGAATCAAACGGAGAGTATCTCCTTTTTTAAGTTTGTAGATAGTTGGTTGAAGCTCTAGCTTGAAGTCCATCCATTCATTTGGTTGGATTTCTTCAATCGTCAAGAGATTGGCTCGATTTTGAAGATTAAGGTAGCCTTTGGTGATGACACGTTGGGCACTTGGGTTGAATGGTAGTTCACAGAGATTTTCTAACATGTGGTAACGGCCATTATCAATGGTTCTAGCATTTAAAACCGCTGGATAAGGCTGCAGATATTTCTTTTGTCCAAGTTCTAACAGTTGGGCTGATAATAAGCCCTTGTTCGTACTCGATTTGACACGAAGTTTCAGCTCCACTCGCCCATTTAAGTGAATGTCTTGACTTACTGGAAGGTCAATGGTGATCTGATTAGCTTTTCCTTGGTAAAGTTCGGTGTTGAAAGTCTGGTAAGTCTTACCATAACGATCAAAATCTTTTTGATCATACTGGTTTTGAATCACTTTCTCTTCAGTTCCAAGAGAGAAGGTATGCAGTTCATCCTGCTTGCCAAAGTCATCAAGACTCTGCCATGTTTGCGGTTCGGAATTGTCCTGCCAGATAATAGTCGGAAGTTGATAACCTGAGTCAAGTCCTAACAATTTCTTACTTAACAAGGCATTCATGGACTCGCGGAAGTCGATCGACTGCCAGTTATTCATATAGACATGGGCACCATGATGGAAAAAGAGGTGCTTATTGATATGGCTAGGAAGGGCATGAAACATCTGGTAAACATGAAGAGGTTTGACGTTCCAATCCTGGGAACCATGCGTAAAGACGACCTCAGCTTGAACCTTGTGAGCATTGAGCAGATAGTTGCGGTCATGCCAAAACTGATTGTAGTCACCAGTCTTGCGATCGAGTTTCTCTTTAACCTTTTCTAAGTCTGTTTGATGAGCTTCATTGCCACGAATATAGTCACCGGCTTGGAGGTTGCGAGAGTAGGTCAGCTCAGCAAGTGAGTCAAAATCCTCACCTGGATAGCCCCCTGGGCTGGTCACTAGACCATTTTCCCGATAGTAGTTGTACCAAGAGGAGATACCTGCTTCAGCGATGATGACTTCTAAGCCATCAACACCAGTGGTGGCGAGACCATTAGACATGGTACCTAGATAGGAAATACCTGTTGTTGCGACTTTGCCGTTTGACCAGTCAGCTTTGACCTCACGATTCCGCGTGTGGTCCGTGAAAGCACGGCAACGGCCATTAAGCCAGTCAATCACATTTTTATAGGCCTCAATCTGCTGGTAGTTACCATTGGTCATGAGTCCTTGAGAATCTTTGGTTCCAACACCCGATACATAGAGATTGGCAAATCCACGTGGGAGGAAGTAGTCATTGAGTGTGTATGAGTTATTGATATGAGATAGCTTTTCTTCAGCTTCTGAGACGACTTCTGCTTGACCATGAGGTTCGATTAAATTCAGCTTGGGCTCCTCAAGTTCAATGGTGTGGGGCGGTTTGACCTCAAGCTCTCCTTCCATTTTGTAGAGAGCCTTGTCACTGGCTTTGTCGTTAGTCCCTTGGTGATAAGGGCTGGCAGTCATGACTGAAGGAATCTGTCCATCATAACGTGGGCGAATAACGCTGACTTTGACTAGATCAGGGAGTCCGTCTTTATCAGTATCCACACGGCTCTCGACATAGACGACTTCACGAATGACATTGTGAGTAGAGAAGGTTGCCAAGCTTTTACCGTTAAAGTAGTGGTAGTGATTATCTTCTGAAATGAGTCCATCACTAACAAGCTGATCGATGAGCGTATTTCCTTTTTTTGTTCTCGTATTGAGTAACTGATAAAGATTTTCAATGAGATCTCCATAAACAATAGGAAAACCAGTTTCTTTACGAAACTGTTCAGCATTCTCAAAGTCAACAAGATAGCTAAATCCTAAAAGTTGAAAAACTACTGTGTAGAAAATCTCCGCAGTTAACTCACGGTCTGACTGGAAAAAAGTTACTAAATCTGTTTCTTTATCCGCAGCCAAAGTCGATAAGGCATAATCCGTGTTAGAATAAGTGAAAAAACTCCAACGAATGAAGTCTTCAAACTGTCTTTTTAAGGACAGTTGGGGTGACAGCTTTAGACCAAGACCTTCTAGTTCCTCAAATCGTTGAGAACTAGTGGTTGGTTGATAGCTGAATTGATTAAAACGCATGTTTCTCTCCTTTGAAAACAGACTGGATTTATTATATCAAAAAAGAGGGAAAAATGGAATAAATAAACTTAAATGAAATAAATTTCTTAAACCAGCATATCTATTTGGTAAGTTATTATAAAACGCTGAATAAATACCATAGAAGTAAGCCTTTTTCTAGAGATTTTTATATGTAAAACTGCATATAACTCCTATCTTTATTATTCTTCGTTTGGTATAAATATATCTAAATTTACATTTAAAACTATTATATAATATTAATTTTTTATTTTCTTCCTTTGAAAAATGAAGAATTTAACAGGAAGAAGAGAAGAAGTTTGTAACTGATGATATTGAAAAGAAAGTGCAGAGTTGCTTCAATATCCAGCTTAAAATGGTATAATAGTAGTAAAACGAAAGCAAGGAGGAGAAGAAATGATTGCACAGCTCGACACCAAGACTGTTTATAGTTTTATGGAAAGTGTGGTTTCGATTGAAAAATATGTACAAATGGCTAAAGAATACGGCTATTCTCACCTTGCTATCATGGATGTGGATAATCTCTATGGAGCCTATCATTTTCTAGAAGTGACTCGTAAGCATGGCATTCAACCTTTAATTGGTCTAGAAATGACCTTGGTCAAAGATGAGGAGAATCTCTCTCTACGTTTTCTAGCCCTATCCACTAAAGGTTATCAAGAGTTGATGAAGTTATCCACTTTAAAAATGACTGGACGGAAAAAATGGTCTGACTTCACCTCCCACCTCGAAGATGTGGCCATTATTGTTCCCTATTTCAATGGGGTCGAACAGCTGGATTTGGGGCATGATTATTTTATCGGTGTCAGTCCAGATACTCCTCAAGAAGTCTTTACTAGGCCCATTCTTCCACTCTATCAGGTCAACTCTTTTGAAAAAGAAGATATTCAAGTTTTACAAATCTTGTCAGCAGTCAAGGACAATGTCAGTCTGAGAGAAGTGGATCTGCATTCACAACAAGGAATCTTTCTACCTGCCTCAGACTTGGAAGCACGTTTTATGAATCGCTTCCCTCAGGCGCTTGCCAATCTCCAAGGTCTGATAGAGAATGTAGGCTATCAAATCGACCCAAATTTAAAACTTCCTCGCTTTAATCCTGAAAGACCAGCGGTAGAAGAGCTTCGAGCAAGAGCTGAGCAAGGCTTGAGTGACAAGGGGCTAACCTCAGCTATCTATCATGAGCGACTAAATGAGGAATTAGCTGTGATTCATGATATGGGCTTTGACGACTATTTCCTTGTAGTTTGGGATTTGCTCCGTTTTGGACGTTCCCAAGGCTACTATATGGGAATGGGGCGTGGTTCTGCGGTTGGTAGTCTAGTAGCTTACTCACTGGATATTACAGGAATTGACCCGGTTGAAAAGAACTTGATTTTCGAGCGCTTTTTAAATCGTGAGCGCTATACCATGCCCGATATCGATATCGACATTCCTGACCTCTATAGACCAGAGTTCATTCGCTATGTTCGTGATCGGTATGGTAGTCAACACGTGGCACAAATTGTCACTTATTCGACCTTTGGAGCAAAACAGGCAATTCGTGATGTTTTCAAACGTTATGGTGTTCCAGAGTATGAATTAACCAATATTACGAAAAAAATCAGTTTTCGAGATACGCTAACAACGGCTTATGAAAAGAATTTGCAATTTAGGCAGGTCATCAATAGCAAGATTGAATACCAAAAAGCTTTTGAGATTGCTCGAAAGATTGAAGGTTATCCTCGTCAAACCTCTATCCATGCGGCCGGAGTCGTTATGAGTGACCAAGACTTGACGGATTACATTCCTCTAAAATATGGTGAGGATATGCTCATCACCCAGTATGATGCTCATGGTGTTGAAGCCAATGGACTTCTAAAAATGGATTTCCTAGGTCTGCGTAACCTAACTTTTGTCCAAAAAATGCAGGAATTATTGGCTGAGTCAGAGGGTATTCATCTAAAAATCGAAGAAATTGATCTGGAAGACAAAGAAACCTTGGCTCTCTTTGCCGCTGGAAATACGAAAGGGATTTTCCAATTTGAACAACCTGGTGCCATTCGACTCTTGAAACGAGTTCAGCCGCAAGTTTTTGAAGAGGTAGTTGCCGCAACCTCACTCAACAGACCAGGGGCTAGCGACTATATTGATAATTTTGTGGCTCGTAAGCATGGTAAAGAAAAGGTGACGGTACTAGATCCTGCCTTGGAGGACATTCTGTCATCAACCTACGGAATTATGCTCTATCAAGAGCAAGTCATGCAAGTTGCTCAGCGTTTTGGAGGCTTCAGTCTTGGTAAAGCTGACATTCTCAGACGGGCCATGGGTAAGAAAAATGCTAAAGAGATGCATTTGATGAAGGAAGATTTTATCACAGGAGCTATGAAATTGGGGCATACAGAAGAAAAGGCCAACCAAGTTTTTGCAGTGATGGAAAAGTTTGCTGGCTATGGATTTAACAGATCCCACGCTTATGCATACTCAGCGCTGGCTTTCCAGCTTGCTTATTTCAAGACACACTATCCTGCTATTTTCTTTCAAGTTATGTTGAACTATTCTAGCAGTGATTACATTGTAGATGCATTACAGATGGGCTTTGAAGTAGCTCCCTTAGCAATCAACAGCATTCCCTATCATGATAAGATTTCTCAGAAGAAAATCTATCTTGGTCTAAAAGCCATTAAGGGAATGCCGAGAGATTTGTCTTACTGGATTATTGAAAATCGTCCTTTCTCAAGCATTGAAGATTTTATCACACGTCTTCCCAAGAATTACAAGAAATTGTCGCTTCTGACTTCTTTGGTTGAACTAGGGCTTTTTGATGAATTTGATAAGAACCGTCAGAAAATCTTAGTCAACCTCCCAAACTTATTTGTCTTTGTTGAGGAGTTGGGAGGTCTCTTTGCGGATACAAATTATAGTTGGACTGAAGCTGATGATTTTACGGAAGCAGAGAAATTTTACAAAGAGCAGGAACTGATTGGGGTAGGTATCAGTCCCCATCCTCTCCAAACTCTTGCCAAACAAGCCCTATATCCGACCACGCAAATCACTAATCTAACCGAGGGATCTCAGACAACTCTTCTAGTTGAAGTACAAAAAATAAAAGTGATTCGAACCAAGAAAGGCGAGAGTATGGCCTTTCTACAGGTTCACGACAGTAAGTCTAAACTGGATGTGACTGTATTTTCAGATCAGTATCGAAAATTCGCTTCCATCTTATCCGAGGGAAAATTCTACTATATCAATGGTAAAGTTCAATCCCGAGATGGTCGTCTGCAAATGATTGCACAAGATTTGAAAGAAGCAGTGGCGGAACGATTCTGGATTCAAGTTAAAAATCATGAATACGATAAAGAGATTTCAAATATTCTAGAACAATACAAAGGCCCAATCCCTGTCATTATCAGGTATGAAGAGGAACAAAAAACGGTTGTTTCTACTCAACATTTTGTAAAAAAAGATTCTGCTCTAGAGGAAAAATTAGAGGGAATTGCAATGAAAACGATTTATCGCTAAAAATACGGAAAATAGAAGAATTTTCCAATTAAATGTGATATAATCAGTAAGAATGTTAAAAGAAAAAGGAGCATAACCAAATGAAACGTATTGCTGTTTTGACCAGTGGTGGAGACGCCCCTGGTATGAATGCTGCCATCCGTGCGGTAGTTCGCCAAGCAATCTCAGAAGGAATGGAAGTTTTTGGTATCTATGATGGATATGCAGGTATGGTTGCCGGTGAAATTTATCCACTTGATGCTGCTTCAGTAGGAGACATCATTTCACGTGGTGGTACTTTCCTTCACTCTGCTCGTTACCCTGAGTTTGCACAACTTGAAGGCCAACTTAAAGGGATTGAGCAATTGAAAAAACACGGTATCGAAGGAGTCGTAGTTATCGGTGGTGACGGTTCTTATCACGGAGCTATGCGCTTGACTGAGCATGGATTCCCTGCTATCGGACTTCCAGGAACTATTGATAACGATATCGTAGGTACTGATTTCACAATTGGATTTGATACTGCAGTTACGACTGCAATGGATGCGATTGATAAGATTCGTGATACATCATCAAGTCACCGTCGTACTTTCGTTGTTGAAGTAATGGGACGTAACGCTGGTGATATCGCTCTTTGGGCTGGTATCGCAACTGGTGCTGATGAAATTATCATCCCTGAGGAAGGCTTCAAGATGGAAGATATCGTAGCTAGTATCAAAGCTGGTTATGAGCACGGTAAAAAACACAACATTATCGTTTTGGCAGAAGGTGTTATGTCAGCAGCTGAATTTGGTCAAAAACTAAAAGAAGCAGGAGACACTAGTGACCTTCGTGTAACAGAACTTGGTCACATCCAACGTGGTGGATCACCAACTGCGCGTGACCGTGTATTGGCATCACGTATGGGGGCACACGCTGTTAAACTCCTTAAACAAGGAATCGGTGGTGTCGCTGTTGGTATCCGTAACGAAAAAATGGTTGAGAATCCAATCCTTGGTACAGCAGAAGAAGGAGCTTTGTTTAGCTTAACTGCAGAAGGTAAGATTATTGTTAACAACCCTCATAAAGCTGATCTTGAACTTTCTGCTTTGAACAAGAGCTTGTCCTAATCAACTTTCATTAATTTGGTAACATGACCATAAAAGGTCGAATTATATAAAGGAGTCACAAAAATCATGAACAAACGTGTAAAAATCGTTGCAACTTTAGGTCCTGCGGTTGAAATCCGTGGTGGTAAAAAATTCGGTGAAGACGGATACTGGGGTGAAAAACTTGATGTTGAAGCTTCAGCTAAAAACATTGCTAAACTGATTGAAGCAGGAGCAAACACTTTCCGTTTCAACTTCTCACACGGTGACCACCAAGAACAAGGTGAGCGTATGGCAACTGTTAAACTTGCCGAAAAACTTGCAGGTAAAAAAGTTGGTTTCCTTCTTGATACTAAAGGGCCTGAAATCCGTACAGAATTGTTTGAAGGTGACGCAAAAGAGTACTCTTACAAAACTGGTGAAAAAATCCGTGTTGCAACTAAACAAGGAATCAAATCAACTCGTGAAGTGATTGCTTTGAACGTTGCTGGTGCTCTTGATATCTACGATGATGTTGAAGTTGGTCGTCAAGTATTGGTTGACGATGGTAAATTGGGTCTTCGCGTTGTTGCAAAAGACGATGCAACTCGTGAGTTTGAAGTTGAAGTTGAAAACGACGGAATTATCGCTAAACAAAAAGGTGTAAACATCCCTAACACTAAAATTCCTTTCCCAGCTCTTGCTGAACGTGATAACGATGATATCCGTTTCGGTTTGGAACAAGGTATCAACTTCATCGCGATTTCATTTGTACGTACTGCGAAAGACGTTAACGAAGTTCGTGCAATCTGTGAAGAAACTGGTAATGGTCACGTTCAATTGTTTGCGAAAATCGAAAACCAACAAGGTATTGACAACTTGGATGAAATCATTGAAGCTGCTGACGGTATCATGATCGCCCGTGGTGACATGGGTATTGAAGTACCATTCGAAATGGTTCCAGTTTACCAAAAAATGATTATTACAAAAGTAAATGCAGCTGGTAAAGTCGCTATCACAGCAACAAACATGCTTGAAACTATGACTGAAAAACCACGTGCAACGCGTTCAGAAGTATCAGATGTGTTTAACGCTGTTATCGACGGAACCGACGCTACAATGCTTTCAGGTGAGTCTGCAAATGGTAAATATCCACTTGAGTCTGTTCGTACAATGGCAACAATTGACAAGAATGCTCAAACTCTTTTAAAAGAATACGGTCGCTTGTCATCTGTTAACTTGTCACGTAATTCTAAGACTGAGGTTATGGCTTCAGCTGTTAAGGATGCGACAAATTCTATGAATATCAAGTTGGTGGTTACTCTTACTAAGACAGGTCACACTGCTCGTTTGATTTCTAAATACCGTCCAGATGCTGATATCTTGGCAATCACTTTCGATGAATTGACTGAGCGTGGTTTGATGCTTAACTGGGGAGTTATTCCAGTAACCACTGATCGCCCATCAAACACTGATGATATGTTTGATCTCGCTGAAAGAATTGCAGTTGAGCAAGGTTTGGTAGAATCTGGTGATGATATTGTTATCGTTGCAGGTGTACCACTTGGCGAAGCTGTTCGTACAAACACAATGCGCATCCGCACTGTACGCTAATCTAACACAAAAACCTATCATTTCAGGCTGAAAAGCTTGAGTGATAGGTCTTTTTTTATCAAAATGAGATGGTATTTAGTAAATAGGAATGGGAAAAAACTGAAAATTATGGTATAATAGAACGAAAAGACCTTTTTAGTAAATTTTGAAAGAGTAAAACATGAGAAAAATTGTCATCAATGGTGGACGTCCATTGCAAGGTGAGATCACCATTAGTGGTGCTAAAAATAGTGTTGTAGCGCTTATTCCAGCTATTATCTTATCAGATGATATTGTCACTTTAGATTGTGTTCCAGATATTTCAGACGTTGCTAGTCTTGTCGAAATCATGGAAATCATGGGGGCATCTGTTAAGCGTTATGACGATGTCTTGGAGATTGATCCAAGAGGTGTTCAAAACATTCCTATGCCTTATGGCAAAATTAATAGCTTGCGTGCTTCTTATTATTTCTACGGAAGTCTTTTAGGTCGCTTTGGTGAAGCTACAGTTGGACTTCCTGGTGGATGTGATCTGGGACCTCGTCCGATTGACCTTCACTTAAAAGCCTTTGAAGCCATGGGTGCTAAGGTCAGCTATGAGGGAGATAATATGAATTTATCTGCCCAAGGTAAGGGGCTTCATGGCGCAAGTATTTACATGGATACCGTCAGCGTTGGAGCAACTATTAACACCATGATTGCTGCGGTTAAAGCTAAGGGACGTACTGTCATTGAAAATGCGGCTCGTGAACCGGAAATTATCGATGTTGCTACCCTTTTGAACAACATGGGGGCCCATATTCGTGGTGCAGGGACTGATATTATCATTATTGATGGTGTCGAGAAACTACATGGGACTCGTCACCAAGTAATTCCAGATCGTATCGAAGCTGGAACTTATATTTCACTTGCTGCAGCGGTAGGAAAAGGAATTCGCATTAACAACGTTCTCTATGAACATTTAGAAGGCTTTATCGCCAAACTAGAGGAAATGGGCGTTCGTATGACGGTCTCAGAAGACAGTATCTTCGTTGAAGAACAGTCTGGTTTAAAGGCCATCAATATCAAAACTGCACCCTATCCAGGGTTCGCAACCGATTTGCAACAGCCTATCACGCCACTTTTACTAACTGCGCAAGGTCGTGGAACGATTATTGATACGATTTATGAGAAACGTGTCAATCATGTCTTTGAGTTAGCAAAAATGGATGCGGATATTACGACTACAAACGATCACATTATCTACAACGGTGGTCGTAAGTTACACGGGGCAAGTGTAAAAGCTACAGACTTGCGAGCTGGTGCTGCACTTGTCATCGCTGGCTTAATGGCTCAAGGCCAGACTGAAATTACGAATATTGAGTTTATCCTTCGTGGCTACTCAGATATTATTGAAAAATTGCGTAGTCTTGGAGCGGATATTACACTCGTTGAAGACTAAGCCGTTGAGGTGATTATGAATATTTGGACCAAATTAGCAATGTTTTCTTTTTTTGAAACGGAGCGCTTGTATTTGCGTCCTTTCTTTTTTAGTGACAGTCAAGCGTTTTTCGAGATTGCTTCAAACCCTGAGAATTTGCAGTTTATTTTTCCCAGTCAAGCAAGTTTGGAAGAAAGTCAGTACGCCCTTGCTAACTATTTTATGAAGAATCCTCTGGGTGTTTGGTCAATTTGTCTCCAAGGAAATCAGGAAATGATTGGCTCCATTAAATTTGAAAAGATTGATGAAATCAAAAAAGAAGCAGAAATTGGTTATTTCTTAAAAAAAGATGCTTGGTCGCAAGGTTTTATGACAGAGGCTGTTAGCAAACTCTGTCACCTTTCTTTTGAAGAATTTGGTTTAAAACAATTATCCATCATCACTCATCTGGAGAATCAAGCTAGCCAAAAAGTAGCCTTAAAATCGGGATTTAGTCTCTTCCGACAGTTTAAGGGGAGCGATCGCTATACACGAAAAATGAGGGACTATCTTGAATTTCGTTACGTAAAAGGAGAGTTCAATGAGTAAACACCAGGAAATTTTGTCTTATCTGGAAGAGTTACCAATTGGGAAGAGAGTTAGTGTTCGTAGTATTTCAAATCACCTAGGTGTTAGTGACGGAACAGCCTACCGAGCTATCAAAGAAGCTGAAAATCGTGGAATTGTTGAAACTCGGCCACGTAGTGGAACCATACGAGTCAAGTCCCAGAAAGTGGCTATTGAGCGGCTTACCTATGCTGAAATCGCTGAGGTCACCTCATCTGAAGTTTTAGCTGGTCAGGAAGGGTTGGAGAGAGAGTTTAGCAAATTCTCCATTGGAGCTATGACAGAGCAAAATATCCTGTCCTATCTCCATGATGGTGGTCTTTTGATCGTAGGAGACCGCACTCGCATTCAACTTTTAGCCTTGGAAAATGAAAATGCAGTCCTTGTAACAGGTGGTTTTCATGTGCAGGACGATGTTCTTGAGTTGGCTAATAAAAAAGGGATTCCAGTTCTAAGAAGTAAACATGACACTTTTACAGTAGCGACCATGATTAACAAAGCCCTCTCAAATGTTCAAATCAAAACCGATATTCTGACAGTCGAAAAGCTCTATCGTCCCAGTCATGAGTATGGTTTTTTGAGAGAAACGGATACGGTCAAAGATTATCTAGACTTGGTCCGTAAGAACAGAAGTAGTCGTTTCCCAGTCATTAACCAACACCAAGTGGTTGTTGGAGTTGTTACCATGCGTGACGCAGGAGACAAGTCTCCCAGTACAACGATTGACAAGGTGATGACACGAAGTATCTTCGTAACAGGTTTAGCGACCAATATTGCCAATGTCAGTCAACGGATGATTGCAGAAGACTTTGAGATGGTTCCCGTTGTCAGAAGTAACCAAACCTTACTCGGTGTCGTAACACGACGAGATGTCATGGAAAAGATGAGTCGTTCCCAAGTTTCAGCTTTGCCGACTTTCTCCGAGCAAATCGGGCAAAAACTCTCTTATCATCATGATGAGGTCGTCATTACTGTTGAGCCTTTCATGTTGGAGAAAAATGGGGTCCTTGCTAATGGAGTCTTGGCTGAAATCCTCAACCATATGACCCAAGATCTCGTTGTCAATAGCGGACGTAATCTCATCATTGAACAGATGTTGATTTATTTCTTGCAGGCTGTACAGATAGATGATACTCTGCGGATTCAGGCTCGTATTATTCACCACACGAGACGCTCAGCTATTATTGATTATGATATTTATCATGGTCATCAGATTGTTTCAAAAGCAAATGTTACGGTTAAAATTAATTAGAATCTAGGAGAAAAAATGATAACTTTAAAATCAGCACGTGAAATCGAAGCCATGGACAAGGCTGGTGATTTCCTAGCAAGTATCCATATTGGCTTACGTGATTTAATTAAGCCAGGCGTGGATATGTGGGAAGTTGAAGAGTACGTTCGTCGACGTTGCAAAGAGGAAAATTTCCTTCCCTTACAGATTGGTGTGGATGGTGCTGTCATGGATTACCCCTATGCCACTTGTTGCTCTCTCAATGACGAAGTAGCTCACGCTTTTCCACGTCATTACATCTTGAAAGATGGCGATTTGCTCAAGGTTGACATGGTACTGGGTGGTCCGATTGCCAAATCCGACCTCAATGTCTCTAAACTTAACTTCAACAATGTTGAGCAAATGAAAAAATACACCCAAAGTTATACTGGTGGTTTAGCTGACTCATGTTGGGCTTATGCGGTTGGTACACCGTCTGAAGAAGTGAAAAACCTTATGGACGTAACCAAGGAAGCTATGTATGTAGGAATTGAGCAAGCAGTTGTCGGCAATCGTATCGGTGATATTGGTGCAGCCATTCAAGAATACGCTGAAAGTCGCGGTTACGGTGTCGTTCGTGATTTGGTTGGTCATGGTGTTGGTCCAACAATGCACGAGGAGCCAATGGTTCCTAACTACGGTATTGCAGGCCGTGGACTCCGTCTCCGTGAAGGAATGGTACTAACCATTGAACCCATGATTAATACTGGTGACTGGGAAATTGATACAGATATGAAGACTGGCTGGGCTCATAAAACCATCGATGGCGGCCTGTCTTGCCAATATGAACACCAGTTTGTGATTACCAAAGACGGTCCTGTTATCTTGACTAGTCAAGGTGAAGAAGGAACGTATTAAAAAAAGGAGCTTAGCTCCTTTTTTTGTGTCAAATTTAGTCAAAATAAACAAGCGTAGCAGACTTCTTACAAATTTATTCTTTTGTAGTACAATAGGATTAGAATTTTGAGAAAGTAGGTAATTCGTTGGAGTCGATTATATTTCTAGTATCCGTTTTTTTAGCAGGTATCCTGTCCTTCTTTTCACCCTGTATCTTTCCTTTGCTACCTGTCTATGCTGGTATTTTACTGGATGATCAGGGGAATTCGAAAAGCTTTCGATTTTTTGGAAGAGACGTTGCATGGTCAGGCTTAATTCGAACCTTGTGCTTTATTGCAGGAATCTCCCTCATTTTCTTTATTTTAGGATTTGGAGCTGGATTCCTAGGGCACATGCTCTATGCAGACTGGTTTCGTTATGCTATGGGAATAGTCATTATTCTTTTAGGACTTCATCAGATGGAAATCTTGCATTTCAATAAACTGGAAGTTCAAAAGACAGTCACCTTTAAACAATCAAAGTCTAATCACTATCTGTCAGCCTTTTTACTTGGGATAACCTTTAGTTTTGGTTGGACCCCTTGTATCGGACCAGTCTTAAGTTCAGTCTTGGCCCTAGCAGCTTCCGGTGGCAATGGTGCTTGGCAAGGAGCCGTGTTAACATTAGTATATACATTGGGAATGGCCCTTCCTTTCATTGTTTTGGCCTTGGCTTCGGGCTGGATTATGCCCTATTTTAGTAAATTAAAACCCCATATGATTCTACTAAAGAAAATCGGGGGAGCTTTGATTATTTTGATGGGATTATTATTAATGCTAGGGCAGTTAAATGCCTTGTCAGGAATTCTTGGATAAAAGGAGAAAAAAATGAAAAAAGTTATTTTTGCTGGATTGAGCCTCATGTCTCTATTCTTGTTGATTGCCTGTGGTGAAAAAGAAACCAAACAGACAAGCAGTCCCAAACAACCTGCTGTACAACAAATAGCAGTCGGTAAGGATGCGCCAGACTTTACCTTGCAGTCTATGGATGGCAAAGAAGTGAAGTTATCAGACTATAAAGGGAAAAAGGTCTATTTAAAATTCTGGGCTTCTTGGTGTGGACCATGCAAAAAAAGCATGCCTGAGCTGATGGAATTAGCTGCCAAACAAGATCGAGACTTTGAAATCTTGAGTGTCATTGCACCTGGTCTACAAGGTGAAAAAACAGTTCAAGACTTTCCAAAATGGTATCAAGAACAAGGATACAAGGATATTCCAGTTCTATATGATACGCAAGCAACTACCTTCCAAACCTACCAAATTCGTAGTATTCCAACAGAATACTTGATTGACAGTCAAGGTAAAATCGGAAAAATCCAATTTGGTGCTATTAGCAATGCTGATGCAGAAGCGGCTTTTAAAGAAATGAAATAAAGAAAAAATCGCGATTTTTCGCGATTTTTTTATAGTTTTTCATTGATAAAGCGGATAAATTGATTCCACCAAACCTTCAAAAAGAAGGCTTTTTCAACTTTCTTTTCAGAAACCATTTCAAAAGATGGTTTGTCAGAAGTGAGATAGCCCTGGCCGACCAAATCCTGGTCATCATAGGTTAGAGTACCAACAACCTTGCCTTCTTCCAATGGAGCCATTTCTGATGTTGATTTCGGTGTGAATTGGAGAGCTGGTGTAGTACCGCTACCGATGCGTTGGACGATGGAAATGTCTGACTTAGCGACAGCTGTCACATTATCTTCTTTACCATCCAGAACTGTTACTTTACTATCGTTGTATGCTTCACCTTTCTGAACGACGGTTTTTAAGGCAAAGTTTGCAGAAATATAATCTAAAAGTGCAGAAGTAGCAGTAAAACGTGCATAAGGGTTGGTATCTTGTTGATCTGCATTCAAAACAACCGTAATAATACGCATCCCTTTCTCAACAGTTGTTCCAACGAACGAAGCACCAGCTTTATCAGTAGTACCTGTCTTTAGTCCATCAATACCACCACGATAGGCAGGCATTCCCTCCAACATATAGTTGGTTGAGTGGATTTCAAGCCCTGCAAAGGTAGAAGTTGGCTTTTTGGTGATTTCCAAAACTTGAGGATAATCTCGGATGAGGTTACGAGCGACGATTGCAACATCGTAGGCACTCAACTTGTTTTCATCGTCTTTCTTTGAACCAGGATAGATATTCTCGCCAAGGGTCTCATTATTTAAACCAGTAGTGTTTACAATAGTTGCATCTTGAATTCCCCATTCAAGAAGTTTAGCCCTCATCTTGTCTACAAAGTCTTTCTCAGAACCAGCAATCTTTTCTGCTAGCGCAATCGCAGCACTGTTTGCGCTGGATACCATTGTAGCCTCTAATAGTTGTTCAACAGTATAATTTCGAGCTTCCATAGGGACGTTACTCGCCTCAGAATTAGTTGTAAGTTTGTAAGGATAGTCCGAAATATCAACAGGTGTAGATAGGCTGATAGTTCCTTGTTCCAGAGCTTCATAGACCAGATAAACTGTAACTAGTTTTGTAATAGAAGCAATTTCTACAGGCTGATTTGCATCTTTTTCATAGAGGATTTTTCCAGTTGTAGCCTCGACAGCAATAGCATGTTTAGCAGCAACATCAAACTCCTGAGCAGAAACAGTAGAAGCTGCTCCAAAAACTAAAAGTGTCATAAAAGATAAAATTATTTTTTTCATATTAGCTTTATTTTATCATAAAGAAAAAAAATATTCTCGCTTTTTTACTAAAGCCATCTTATCTTTTTCAGAAATGTGGTAAAATAGAGAGAAGGAGGATACCTATGTTCCGCAGAAACAAATTATTTTTTTGGACAGCTGAAATTTTATTATTAACACTGATTTTCTATCTTTGGAGAGAAATGGGAGCCATCATTACTCCCTTCGTGACAGTTGTGAATACCATCATGATTCCATTTTTGCTTGGTGGATTTTTTTACTACATTACAAATCCAGTCGTTACTTTCTTAGAAAAGAGATGTAAGATCAATCGTCTAATTGGTGTCTTGGTCACTCTTTGTGCCTTGATTGGTGCTATCGTTGTAGGGGTCGTTTATCTCTTGCCGATTTTGATTAATCAGTTGACCAGCTTGATTATTTCTAGTCAAAACATCTATAGTAGACTACAAGATTTGATCATCGATTTGTCCATGAATCCAGTCTTCCAAAATATTGATATTCAACAAACAATTCAACAACTGAATCTCTCCTATGTGGATATCCTCCAGAATATCCTTAATAGCGTCAGCAACAGTTTAGGAAGCGTTCTTTCAGCTTTGTTTAGTACGGTTCTGATTCTCATTATGACCCCTGTATTCTTGATTTATTTCTTGTTGGATGGTCATAAGTTGCTACCAATGTTGGAACGTACCATCTTAAAACATGACAAATTGAATCTTTCTAGCCTTTTAACCAATCTCAATACAACCATAGCGCGCTATATCAGTGGAATTGCGATTGATGCGGTTATTATTGGATGTTTAGCCTATATTGGCTATAGCGTTATCGGATTAAAGTACGCCCTAGTTTTTGCTATTTTTTCTGGAATCGCAAATTTGATTCCTTATGTTGGTCCAAGTATTGGCTTGATTCCAATGGTGATTGCCAATGTGTTCACAGATCCTCATCGTATGTTGATTGCGGTTGCTTATATGCTCATTATTCAGCAGATTGACGGAAATGTTCTCTATCCACGTATCGTTGGAGGGGTTATGAAAGTGCATCCGATTACGATTTTGGTGCTCCTTTTACTGTCAAGTAATATCTACGGTGTCATAGGGATGGTCGTAGCAGTACCTACTTACTCTATTTTTAAAGAAATTACTAAGTTCCTAGCGAAATTATATGAAAACCATAAAGAAGCTAAGGAACTGGAAAAAACAGAATCAAATTAAAATCAGGGAGACCTGATTTTTTTGATGAAAGTATTATCTTCCAAACAAAGAGAAGTTTGATTTCATATTGCCATAAAGAAGCAGAAGAACAGGATTTGATAAGATTTAGATTAATTGACAAAATATGTGTAAAACACTTGCAATTTAGCAGAAATTTGATAAAATAGTAAGGAAAGTTAGACTGTATTGCCTACTGTCTATCTATAAAATATATTTTATTGGAGGCTTTTACTCAAATGGCAAAAGAAAAATACGATCGTAGTAAACCACACGTTAACATTGGTACTATCGGACACGTTGACCACGGTAAAACTACTTTGACTGCAGCTATCACAACTGTATTGGCACGTCGCTTGCCTTCAGCAGTTAACCAACCTAAAGACTATGCGTCTATCGATGCTGCTCCAGAAGAACGCGAACGCGGTATCACTATCAACACTGCGCACGTTGAGTACGAAACTGAAAAACGTCACTACGCTCACATCGACGCTCCAGGACACGCGGACTACGTTAAAAACATGATCACTGGTGCCGCTCAAATGGACGGAGCTATCCTTGTAGTAGCTTCAACTGACGGACCAATGCCACAAACTCGTGAGCACATCCTTCTTTCACGTCAGGTTGGTGTTAAACACCTTATCGTCTTCATGAACAAAATTGACTTGGTAGACGACGAAGAATTGCTTGAATTGGTTGAAATGGAAATCCGTGACCTCTTGTCAGAATACGACTTCCCAGGTGACGATCTTCCAGTTATCCAAGGTTCAGCTCTTAAAGCGCTTGAAGGTGACTCTAAATACGAAGACATCATCATGGAATTGATGAACACTGTTGATGAGTACATCCCAGAACCAGAACGTGACACTGAAAAACCATTGCTTCTTCCAGTCGAAGACGTATTCTCAATCACTGGACGTGGTACAGTTGCTTCAGGACGTATCGACCGTGGTACTGTTCGTGTCAACGACGAAATCGAAATCGTTGGTATCAAAGAAGAAACTCAAAAAGCAGTTGTTACTGGTGTTGAAATGTTCCGTAAACAACTTGACGAAGGTCTTGCTGGAGATAACGTAGGTGTCCTTCTTCGTGGTGTTCAACGTGACGAAATCGAACGTGGACAAGTTATCGCTAAACCAGGTTCAATCAACCCACACACTAAATTTAAAGGTGAAGTCTACATCCTTACTAAAGAAGAAGGTGGACGTCACACTCCATTCTTCAACAACTACCGTCCACAATTCTACTTCCGTACTACTGACGTTACAGGTTCAATCGAACTTCCTGCAGGTACTGAAATGGTAATGCCTGGTGATAACGTGACTATCGACGTTGAGTTGATCCACCCAATCGCCGTAGAACAAGGTACTACATTCTCTATCCGTGAGGGTGGACGTACTGTTGGTTCAGGTATGGTTACAGAAATCGAAGCTTAATTCGATTAAGTTCCCAGAAGAACAATTATTTAAGTCAGACACTAAAAGAATCTTGCCTTGCAAGGTTCTTTTTTTCTTCTCCTTACTCTATTTGAAGTGCTTCTACTCTAGCAGTATAATAGTTTTTTTGGTATAATAAAAGTTATGGAAATCGAAAAAACCAATCGTATGAACGCCCTTTTTGAATTTTATGCGGCGCTTTTGACAGACAAGCAGATGAACTATATTGAACTCTATTATGCTGATGATTATAGTCTTGCTGAGATTGCTGAAGAGTTCGGTGTCAGTCGTCAGGCTGTCTATGATAATATCAAACGGACGGAAAAGATTCTAGAAGATTATGAGATGAAACTGCACATGTATTCGGACTACATTGTCCGCAGTCAGATTTTTGACCAGATCTTGGAGCGTTATCCCAAGGATGACTTTCTGCAGGAGCAGATAGAAATTTTAACAAGTATTGATAATAGAGAATAAGAGGAAGAAAAATGGCATTTGAAAGTTTAACAGAACGTTTACAGAACGTCTTTAAAAATCTACGAAAAAAAGGAAAAATTTCTGAGGCTGATGTCCAGGAAGCAACCAAAGAGATTCGTTTGGCCTTGCTGGAAGCCGACGTTGCCTTGCCTGTTGTAAAGGACTTTATCAAGAAGGTTCGTGAACGTGCAGTCGGACACGAGGTCATTGATACCCTCAATCCAGCCCAACAGATTATCAAAATCGTTGATGAGGAATTGACAGCTGTTTTAGGTTCCGATACGGTAGAAATTATCAAGTCACCAAAAATTCCAACCATTATCATGATGGTCGGTTTGCAAGGGGCTGGTAAAACGACATTTGCTGGTAAATTGGCTAATAAACTCAAAAAAGAAGAAAATGCTCGTCCTTTGATGATTGCGGCGGATATTTATCGTCCAGCAGCCATCGATCAGCTGAAAACACTTGGACAACAAATCGATGTTCCTGTCTTTGCACTTGGAACAGAAGTGCCTGCTGTTGAAATTGTTCGCCAAGGTTTGGAGCAAGCGCAAGCCAATCACAACGACTATGTCTTGATTGATACGGCAGGGCGTTTGCAGATTGATGAGCTCTTGATGAACGAGCTTCGTGACGTTAAGGCCTTAGCTCAACCAAACGAAATCCTGCTCGTCATTGATGCCATGATTGGTCAGGAAGCGGCTAATGTTGCTCGTGAATTTAATGCTCAGTTAGAAGTGACTGGGGTTATTCTTACCAAGATTGATGGGGATACTCGTGGTGGTGCAGCTTTGTCTGTTCGTCACATCACTGGAAAACCTATCAAGTTCACTGGTACGGGTGAAAAGATAACAGATATCGAAACCTTCCACCCAGATCGTATGTCAAGCCGTATCCTTGGTATGGGGGATATGCTGACCTTGATCGAGAAAGCCTCTCAAGAATACGATGAGCAAAAAGCCCTTGAAATGGCTGAGAAGATGCGCGAAAACACCTTTGATTTCAATGATTTCATTGATCAATTGGATCAGGTGCAAAATATGGGGCCAATGGAAGACTTGCTCAAGATGATTCCAGGTATGGCTAACAATCCAGCCCTTCAAAATATGAAGGTGGATGAGCGCCAGATTGCGCGCAAACGTGCCATTGTGTCTTCCATGACTCCTGAGGAGCGCGAAAATCCTGATTTGTTAAATCCTAGTCGTCGCCGTCGTATCGCTGCCGGTTCTGGAAATACCTTTGTCGAAGTCAATAAATTTATCAAAGACTTTAACCAGGCCAAACAGCTCATGCAAGGTGTCATGTCTGGGGATATGAACAAAATGATGAAGCAAATGGGAATCAATCCCAATAACCTTCCTAAAAATATGCCAAATATGGGAGGAATGGATATGTCTGCCCTTGAAGGCATGATGGGACAAGGCGGCATGCCAGATATGTCAGGTCTTGGAGGAGCTGGAATGCCAGATATGAGCCAGATGTTTGGTGGTGGACTAAAAGGTAAAATAGGCGAATTTGCCATGAAACAGTCTATGAAACGCATGGCCAACAAAATGAAAAAAGCGAAGAAAAAACGTAAATAAAAAAGGAAAGCAGAAGTGCTTTCCTTTTTGGTATAAAATATGTGCTTCCTATGATTAGGAAATTTTCTTAATTGAAAAATGACTAAATAGAAAGAGAGATTTCAAAGCCTTGCATCCATTCGGATTTTACTGTGATTTCGATTTTTAAAGCATCTGCTAATTGTTTGACCAGATAGAGGCCCATGCCTGTTGATTTTTTCCTTGTGTCTCCTGAATCACCTGTAAAGCCTTTTTCGAAGATATGAGGGAGGTCGCAAGCTTTAACTCCGCAGCCATTATCCCTAATAATCAGACTTGTGCGCCCCTTATCCTTTGACATATAAATATTGAGTTCGGGATTGTCGGAGCTATATTTAATGGAGTTGGCTAGGATTTGAGAGAGGATAAATTCAAAACTGCGTTTATCGGTGTAGCAGATTCCTTGTATGTTTTCTACCTTAATCGTAAATTTCTTTTCTTTGAGCAAGGGATCAAAGTTTTCCAAAAGATCTTGGATACACTCTTCTAGGTCAAGGTATTCAAATAGAAAATCATTTTTCTCACTTTTCACCCTGTAGTAGAATAGGATCTGTGATACATTTTCTTGGATTTGCTTTTTCACATAGTCCAACTTAAAAGCTGTATCCTCAGGCAACTGGTCGCTTTGATTGTCCAAAAGGAGGGAAAGAAGCGACAGAGGGAGTTTAATCTCATGCGCCCATTTTTCAACATAGTCCTCATACTCGGCTAGTAATGAGTTGAGTTTTCCTATTTCAGCCTGCTTTTGATAAAGTGTATCTGCTATTTTTTCAATGCTTTCTTTTTCTGAGGCACTTGATAAATGCAATAATTCAAGCTCAGTATCCATCTTGGGATTGGCTATGAAGGCTTTATAGGCAGATGATTTTTTTATTTCTGTTTTTATAAGTAAGAATGATAGGATGAAAAAAAGCAGGACGGTGGCTAAAATATAGAGAAGGATGAGGGCTTGAAACATTCTCACATCTGAAAGCCAAAGCAGGACAGCTGTAAATAGATCAAATGCTAAGAGAACAAGTAACCAAGGCAGATAACTAGCTAGATATTTTAGATTATGTTTCATCTGGACTTACCTCTTCAAGCTTGTAACCAATACCTCTGACGGACTTGACTTGAAGGGCAATACCAGCCTGTTTCATCACCTTTTTTAGTCTTGCAATGTTCACTTGTAGGGCATTTTCATCGATGAACTCAGTTGTATTCCACAGTTTCATACTTAGTTCTTCTTTTGTGACGACAGGAGCATTAGTAACCAATAAGGTTTCTAACAATTTCCCTTGATTTTGGGGGAGTAAAATCGAGTGTCCATTGATATAAAGGGTATAGGTCTGTCTATCCAGCAGAAAATTATCTTTTTCAAGTAGATTTTGTCTGCCTTCATAGCGTTTCAAGATATTTTCTATACGTGCCAAAAATCTTTCTTTCTTGAAAGGCTTTGTTAGATACTCATCTGCCCCTAATTTCAGGGCGTAAATCTCATCTTTTAGTTGTTCACGGGAGGTGAGAACCAATATGGGCACAGAGCGTTTGGACTTGAGATTTTTACAAATTTGAAAACCTGTTTCTCCCGGCAAATTCAAATCCAGTATGATTAAATCCGTATCGTATTGCAGTACTTGCTGGCTTGTATCTTTGAAGTCAGTCAACTTATCAACTTGATAACCCGTTTTCTCTAACAAAATAACAATTTCATCTCGAATCAAGGCTTCATCTTCAATAACCAGAATATGCTTCATATCGGTTCCTTCTTTTCCTAATTTATTTTACCTTATTCATCTCTTTTGGGTTCCATTAAGGACAACAAGTACTTGTTGCTATTTTTCTTTACAATTCTTATATAGATGATTTCAAATCCAGTTAACAGCAGTACTATCAGCATGGCTGTGATAAATTTCTGCCCCATGGCCATTCTTGAGCTAGCGGGTACTATTCCTGTGAGGAGGGAGCTCACTCCGAAGCTACTACTGATAAGTGCAAGGGCTATTGGCAGACCAAAATACCAATTGATTTGCTTTTCTGAAGATTTACAAAGAGTTTCGTAGTTTGCTCCAAGATGGATTAAGGTCTGGTATCGTCTGTAGGATTGTCTTTGTCCCATCAAAAACTGAACGCCGATGATTGTATTTGCGACAACAAGGAAGATGATAGCCAGATAGATGGTGACATAGCTGGCAGAGATAATGTAAAATAATTGTCTTCCCATATTTTGTATATAGCTTTCATAGCCAAGAGGACTTTGATTTAGCTTTTTATTGGTATCTGAGATAGCTTTCATCAGGCCTTTTTCCTTGACTAGCTCAGGAGCCAAGATACCACTAACATAATTTGAATACCTACCATCTGTATAGCTCATAAAGGTTTCATCTGGGACTATGAGGGCTACAGAAATGGTTATTTCACGATCCGTTACAATCGGTAAAGACTGAACCTCTCCAATCAATTTTACATCATTCCCCATGACTTTGATTTGAGGCTTCGTCTTCAGAACAGAGTTGACGAGACTTTCATCTGGGAGAAAATCTTTCCCCATATACAAGTAGGCTTCCTTGCTAGTTAATTCTAGAGGAGGGAGATTGGCAGCCTTTCTAAGTTCATTGTATTCGGAAACTGGTATGAGGTGGGAAGTAGTAGACTGTTTAAATCTTTGGAGCAAAATTTCCATGTTCTTGCTGCCTTTTTGCTTTTTCAACTCCTTGATGATCTCTTCGAAGGACACGGACTCGTGTTCTTTCGGTTTGCCGACTTTGATTTGTAGAATCTTTGAAAACTGTGATGCCAGTCCAGCAGCTTCAAGCTCATTTTTTACTGTATTTACATCAAGATTTTCATCTGTATCCTGCTTGCTATCTCTAAATGTATAATCCAATACGTGGGTTTGATTGCCTGAATTGCCACTTGCAATGGCAACACCTGCTCCAAAGAGGCACAAGGCAGAGAAGATTAAGAGGGAGCAGATGGCCAGTATAGTTGAGCGCTGGATAACTAATTCCTGAATCTGTCTAAAATTATAGGCATGAAGTTTTCGATTGCTTCTAAGCTTAACCAAAAAGTCTATAAATAAACGCATACCAAAGAAGAGGAGGATAGTTCCCAGAGTTCCTAAGAGAACGGTGATGCCCATTGTTATGACATTTTCCCAAGCTCTTCCACTCATACCCATGTAATAGGCTGTTCCTAGAAGCAAAATTCCGAGGACGGAAGCAAGAAGGTACACACCCTTGGGGAGTAGTTTCTTCATCCCAGAAGGTGAATAGGCGAGCAAGTTTCCGATTTCCTTATTGGCCGTCTTTGCACTTAAAAGGACAAAAACAGCTAATTTGACGACTAGGAAGCCGATGACTGTATAGAGTAGAGCCGTGGTAGATAGAGAAAATTGATGTTCAATAATCCCTAGTCCCACAATTTTAGCGGTTATTAGGCTGATTAGTTCTGAAATCAAGATGGAAATAGGAAGACCTATTCCAAGGGCAAGGACACTGTTTCTCAAATCCTCGAGCAGGAGTAGCAAGAACAGTCTGCTTCTTCGCATTCCCAGTGTGAGATAGACACCAAATTCATGTTTTCTTCTTTCCATCTGCATACTGCTTGCGAAGTAGACTAGAAAAAAGAGGATAAAGAGTGTTGCTACATAAAGAATCGGAATCATGCTAAAGAGTTTATTTACAGCGTCACTTTCTATTTGTTTTAGAAAGATCATCACATCTTGATGTGACAAAGAAAGGATGATGTAAAAGGAGATAATAGAAAGAATCATGGAACTGAAGTACAAGTCATTATTTTTTCGATCTCTCTTGCTATTTCTTGAGACTAATTTAGAAAACATTGCCATCACCTCCAGCCAGTGCAGCCATGACCTTTAGTATTCTGTGGTAAAAATCTTCCTGACTTTCTCTTGGATAATCGCGTCGGATTTCATGGAATAGTTTTCCGTCCTGGATAAACAAGATGCGGTTGCAAAAGCTGGCTGCGACTGAATCGTGTGTCACCATGAGAATGGTGGTTTCTTCCACTTGATTCATTTCAGCTAATTTTTGCATCAATATGGTCGCATTTTTTGAATCCAAAGCTCCTGTGGGCTCATCTGCAAATACAATCTTAGGGTCTAAAATCAAAGCACGCGCAGCAGCTACCCTTTGCCGTTGACCACCTGATAATTGAGAAGGGAACTTATCCAGGAGTTCAGAAATATCTAGATATTGGGAGAGCAATTCTAACCGATTCTTGCTTTCGTTAGCATTGACCTTGTGCAAAGACAAGGGAAGTAAAATATTTTCTTTGGCTGTCAGATTTTCCAAAAGCTCAAAATTTTGAAAGAGGTAGCCAATTTCCTTGCCACGATAATCAGCTAACTGACTACCTTTTAATTGACCTAAATCCTTTTCTTGCATTTGAATGGAGCCGTCAGTTGGCTTGATGATAGTAGCGAGACAGTTAAGAAGGGTTGTTTTTCCAGATCCACTGCTCCCCATAATCCCTAAGAATTCACCTTTGACAACTTGAAAAGATATACCGTTCAAGGCCTTGGTGCTATTCGGCTCTTTTCCATAATGCTTTGTTAATGATTCTACTCGTAAAATTGTTTCCATGTGAAACACCTCCATCTTTTGTTACTTTCATTATAGTATGAATCAGAGTAGAATAACACTTACGGATGATGTAAGAAATCTTTATCGCTGACATTTATAGTCAGGATATTGGAGCTATACTTATTATATTATAGCATGCTTTCAGGGATTTAAAAAGAGGTGCTGAGAGTCGAGAAATTTTCCTAATATTGAAATTATAAAAAATAATACCACTGTAGTCCATGCTCCAGCAGTATTATTTATTATTTTATAGAAAATTCTATTCCCACTCAACGGTTGCAGGTGGTTTACTTGTAATGTCGTAGACGATACGGTTAACGTGATCCACTTCGTTTACGATACGCACAGAAATCTTTTGAAGGACTTCCCAAGGAATCTTGGCAAAGTCAGCTGTCATACCATCGATAGAAGTAATCGCACGAATGGCGATGGTGTAGTCATAAGTACGACCATCACCCATAACACCGACTGAACGAACGCCTGTGTTAACAGTAAAGTATTGCCAGATGTCACGATCAAGACCTGCTTTGGCAATTTCTTCACGAAGGATAGCATCGGACTCACGAACAGTTTCTAGTTTTTCCTCAGTGATCTCACCCATGACACGGATAGCAAGTCCTGGTCCTGGGAATGGTTGGCGCCATACGATGTGGTCTGGCATACCAAGCTCTGTACCGAGGGCACGGACTTCGTCTTTATAAAGAGTGTTCAATGGTTCAATCAATTCAAATTGCATGTCTTCTGGAAGACCACCTACGTTGTGGTGTGATTTGATAGTTTGAGCTGTATCTGTACCAGACTCGATCACGTCTGTATATAAGGTACCTTGAGCAAGGAATTTCACATCTTTGAGCTTGCTTGCTTCGTCATCAAATACATAAACAAACTCGTTACCGATGATTTTCCGTTTTTGCTCTGGATCAGAAACGCCTGCAAGTTTATCAAGGAAGCGTTTAGCAGCATCGGCTTTGACAATATTCAACCCAAACTTACCACCGAGCATGTCCATAACTTGGTCTGCTTCCCCTTTACGGAGAAGACCGTGGTCTACAAAGATACAGATTAATTGATCACCAATCGCTTTTTGAAGAAGAACTCCAACAACAGAAGAGTCAACACCACCTGATAGACCTAGAAGAACACGCTTGTCACCTACAGTTTCACGGATTTTCTTGATCTGCATATCGATGAAGTTGTCCATTGACCAGTCACCCTTAGCTTTACAGATGTTAAGGGCAAAGTTGCGAAGGATATCATTCCCGTATACAGAATGGCGAACCTCTGGGTGGAATTGAATACCGTAGATATGTTTGTCTGGATTTTCAATGGCTGCATAAGGACAGTCAGCGGAAGTTCCTGTACGAATAAAGTCAGCAGGAATCTCAGTAACCGCATCACCGTGGCTCATCAAAACAATCTGTTCTTCTGGTGTACCTTCAAAGAGGGCAGAAGTGGTATGAGTAAGTGGGGATTGACCGTACTCGCGGTTTCCAGCATCACCTGCTGGGACAACCTTACCTCCAAGTTTGTGAGTAAGAAGTTGCATACCATAGCAGATTCCCAAAATTGGAATACCAAGTTCAAAAATTTCTGGATCAATATCAAATGAACCCTCTTCATAAACAGAATTTGGTCCACCTGAGAGAATGATTCCTACAGGGTTAATGGCACGAACCTCTGCAGCTGAAATTTTATGGCTTTTTAGCTCTGAAAAAACACCAATTTCACGGATACGGCGTGAAATAAGCTGGTTATATTGGCTACCATAGTCCAGCACGATGATTTTTTCGACATCTTGCAAATCAGTTGAAATGTTGCTCATCTTTTTCCTTTCTCAAAAGAAATATCTTTTTCAATATTTTATCACAAATGAGAGCGAATTACCAACTAATTGAATATATTCTAACAAAATAGTATTACAAAATTACTACCAACAATTTCCGTTATAATGGGAATTGTTGAGAATGTCTATTACAATAGAGAATAATTTATTCGTAGTTCTGAGTCTTTAACATAATTTTTTAATTGGAAAAATAAAAATACTCTTAAATTTTTTCAGCGAATTTACTGCTAAAGAAATTTAAGAGATGATAATTATAAAAAACACTATTATTTCAGAATTTTTAAATAAGCTATTCAATTTTTAAATCTTACCTAACTGGGTACTGAAAATCTCTGTAAATGGAGCGAATTCAGTATCAAATAATTCTTTTATAGGAAAAAACATTAAAACTGGTATACCATTATTAACTGCACCATCTGGCCTGGTATCCAAAAAACCGTATTTTTCGTAAAATTCAACAGCATCCTCTAACGCAAATACTCGGACTCCCTTTATAGGTAGTATACAATGTATTGTTAGAGCAAGTCTGAGAGCTAAAAATAAAAGAAGACTACCTATCCCTTTATTTTGTTCGGATTTATCGACAGCTAAATAATCAATACTCACTCCAACATCTCTCAGTCCCTCAGGTGATGCAATCGCAGAAATGCAAATTAAAGAACAGATAACAAATCCCATAGTTTTTTCATCTTTAATTATGGCAAAAACATGGCCCGAATCAGTATCATATTTATTGTAATTTTGAATGAGGGCATCATTTAAGTCTTGAATACCACAATCGAATGTTTTTAGTTCATCTTCAGTAATTATCGAAGAGAAAGTGCTCAATACACTAAGTGTTTCAATTGGATAATTTTTTATCAAATTAAAAATCTTCCTTTATTTTATATTAAGGGATGTCCCGATTCTATTCAGACTTATCAATCGATCTTTTATTTCTTTAGATAGACTATAATCTCCTTTCAAAATAGATTGAAATTTTTCTTGTTGTTCATTCGAGATAATTTTATTTTGCTCAATTTGTGTTAAAACTGCCATGTATTATCAACTCCTTTATATTTTAATTTTAACATGATTGATTATTTATTTCAATGATTTTAAAAAATTATTTAAGCTAGAAAGAGTTACGAGAGAATTAACAAGGCAAAGTTTGACTTTTTCTTAGCAAATACGGTACAATGGAGAAAATAAAAAAAAGAAGTGAGAATCATGTTACCAGCTTATATGAAAATCCACGATCAGATCAAGAAGGATATAGATGAGCATCATTGGAAAATTGGTGAGAGACTTCCAAGTGAGCGAGATTTAGCTGAACAGTTTCAAGTTAGCCGGATGACATTACGCCAGGCTATCTCTCTCTTGGTTGAGGAAGGAGTTTTGGAGCGTCGAGTAGGAAGTGGGACTTTTGTCTCTAGCACTCGTGTCCAAGAAAAAATGCGTGGGACAACCAGTTTTACGGAGATTGTCAAATCTCAGGGGAAAGTTCCTTCTAGTCAACTCATTTCTTACAGAAGAACCATTCCAAATGAGCAGGAGGTCGCAAAGCTAGGGATTACTCCGACAGAGAATATTATCCGTATGGAACGGGTGCGTTACGCTGACCAAGTTCCGCTAGTCTATGAAGTCGCATCCATTCCTGAGAAATTTATTAAGGATTTCAAAAAAGAAGAAATCACCAGTCATTTCTTCCAAACCTTGCAGCAACATGGCTATCGGATTGGCAAATCCCAACAGACCATTTATGCAAGATTGGCTAAGGAAAAAATTGCTCACTATCTAGAAGTTGAAAAGGGGCATGCCATTTTAGCCTTGACTCAGGTCTCTTATCTTGAAGATGGGACGGCTTTCGAGTATGTAAAGAGTCAATACGTGGGCGAACGCTTTGAATTTTATCTTGAAAATAACTAGTCTAGAAAGGCTAGTTTTTTGTTTTAGAAAAGATTAGAATTGTCAAAACAATCTGCCTAGGCTTGATTTTATCGCTTATTTACTATAAAATGAGAAGGAAAAACGTCAAACTTTTATATTGCAAATAGGAGAAAAAATGACAAAAACATTAAAACGTCCTGAGGTTTTATCACCTGCAGGAACTTTAGAGAAGCTGAAAGTAGCTGTTCAATATGGTGCGGACGCAGTCTTCATCGGTGGACAGGCCTATGGTCTTCGTAGCCGTGCAGGAAACTTCACCTTTGAACAGATGGAAGAAGGCGTGCAGTTTGCTGCTAAGTACGGTGCCAAGGTCTATGTGGCTGCTAACATGGTTATGCACGAAGGAAACGAAGCTGGTGCTGGAGAATGGTTCCGTAAGTTGCGTGACATCGGGATTGCAGCAGTTATCGTGTCAGATCCGGCCTTGATTATGATTGCAGCAACAGAAGCACCAGGTCTAGAAATCCACCTTTCAACTCAAGCCAGTGCGACCAACTATGAAACTCTTGAGTTCTGGAAAGAACTTGGTCTAACTCGCGTGGTTTTGGCCCGTGAAGTTTCAATGGAGGAATTGGCAGAGATTCGCAAACGTACAGATGTTGAGATTGAGGCCTTTGTCCATGGAGCCATGTGTATTTCCTACTCAGGTCGCTGTACGCTCTCAAACCACATGAGTATGCGTGATGCCAACCGTGGTGGTTGTTCACAGTCTTGCCGTTGGAAATACGATCTTTACGACATGCCTTTTGGTCAAGAACGTAAGAGTCTTAAAGGTGAAATTCCAGAAGAATTTTCAATGTCAGCCGTTGACATGTCCATGATTGACCATATTCCAGATATGATTGAAAACGGTGTAGACAGTCTTAAGATTGAAGGCCGCATGAAATCTATCCACTATGTTTCAACAGTGACTAACTGTTACAAGGCGGCTGTAGATGCTTATCTTGAAAGTCCTGAGAAATTTGAAGCCATCAAACAGGACTTGGTAGACGAGATGTGGAAGGTTGCTCAGCGTGAACTGGCAACAGGTTTCTACTATGGTACACCTACAGAAAACGAACAGTTATTTGGCGCTCGTCGTAAAATTCCTGAATACAAGTTTGTCGCTGAAGTGGTTGCGTACGATGATGCGACTCAAACGGCAACCATTCGTCAACGGAATGTCATCAACGAAGGCGATCAAGTCGAGTTTTATGGACCAGGTTTCCGTCATTTTGAGACTTATATCGAAGACCTTCATGATGCCAAGGGTAATAAAATTGACCGTGCTCCAAATCCAATGGAACTCTTGACAATTAAAGTCCCACAACCTGTTCAAGCTGGGGACATGGTTCGCGCTCTCAAGGAAGGTCTTATCAATCTCTATAAAGAAGATGGAACCAGCGTCACAGTTCGTGCCTAGAGAAGGAAAAGTGAATGAATCAAGCACAAGGTTTGTTAGTTGATGATGAAGGCAGATGTGTTCATTATCATGGCGAAAAGGACATCGTTTCTCTTCAGTGCTATGAGTGTAAAAAATATTATGCTTGCTATCAGTGCCACAATGCTATAGAAACGCATGTTTTTTCGCCCTATCCTTTGGCGCTTTCTGAGGATCGACCGATTTTATGTGGGGCTTGTATGAGGACAATAACATTTCAAGAATATCAAAAGCAGATAGCCTGCCCTTATTGCAAATCTCCATTTAATCCAGGGTGTAAACAACACTATTCCCACTATTTCAAATAAAATGAATCTATCCAAGTTCTAAACTTGGATTTTTCAATTTATTTCGGAAAATATAGAGAAAGTGGAAACACATTTCATCATAAAATGAGAAACTTATCTATACAGTGGTATAAAAATAGCAAAAATAAAAATAAATCATCTGAAACGCTTCCAACGTAAGTAAAAAGTTGACAAAAACAAATTTTAGGACTAAACTAAGTAAGTAAATTTTAAATAAAAGGAGAATTCATCATGAATTTAACATTTTTCGGTCTATGTCTTGCCTGTATGGGTGTATCCCTTGCAGAAGGATTTTTGATGAACGGTTTGTTCAAGTCTGCAGCACGCCAACCAGATATCATCCCACAATTGCGTAGTTTGATGATCATGGGGATTGCCTTTATCGAAGGAACATTCTTTGTAACCTTGGCGATGTCATTTGTCATTAAATAGACAACTCTATTTAGAAATGGAGGTGTCAAACCATGGAAGAAAGTTTGAATCCAACCGTTAATATTGGACCAATATCCTTTGATTTGACCCTGCTTGCCATGTCTCTTGTAACTGTTTTGATGGTTTTTGCCTTTGTCTACTGGGCAAGTCGTAAAATGACCATCCGTCCAAAGGGCAAACAAAATGCTCTTGAGATGATTTACGACTTTGTGATTGGTTTTACCAAACCAAACATTGGAGAATCATACATCAAGGATTATTCCTTATTTCTGTTTTCTCTATTTCTGTTTATCTTGGTTGCCAATAATATCGGCTTAATGGCAAAAGTACAAACAACAAACGGTTATAACTTGTGGACTTCTCCAACAGCCAACCTTGGATACGATTTATCCCTATCATTCTTGATCACTTTGATCGCCCATGTAGAAGGAGTTCGTCGTAGAGGCGTTAAAGAATATTTGAGAGCATTTGTTACACCTGGCTTTATGACTCCGATGAACATTTTAGAAGAGTTCACCAATTTTGCTTCCTTGGCGATTCGGATCTACGGAAATATTTTTGCCGGTGAGGTCTTAGCTGGATTGCTATTAGCCTTGTCACAAAATGCTTTGTATTGGTATCCTTTTGCCTTTATCGCAAACATGTTATGGACAGCCTTTTCAATTTTCATTTCATGTATTCAGGCTTATGTATTTACCATGTTGTCATCTATGTACATTGGTAAAAAAATAAATGAAGGGGAAGAGTAAGTAGAGGAGGATTAGAAGATGGATTTAACTATTAGTACCATTATCGGTGACTTTATTCTTATCGCTGGTTCCTTCCTTTTATTAATCTTTTTAGTGAAAAAATATGCTTGGGGAAATATTTCCAGCATCTTGGATGAACGTGCTGAAAAGATTTCTTCAGATATTGATGGTGCCGAGGAAGCCCGTAAAAAGGCTGAGGAACTAGCTAACCAACGTGAAGCTGAGTTAGCAGGTAGCCGTACCGAAGCTAAAACGATTATCGAGAATGCAAAGGGAACTGCTGAGAAAAGTAAAGCCGATATTTTAGCCGAAGCTAAACTTGAAGCAGGGCGCTTAAAAGAAAAAGCCAACCAAGAAATTGCGCAAAATAAAGCTGAAGCTTTACAAAGTGTTAAGGGCGAGGTGGCAGATTTGACAGTTAGTCTAGCTGGGAAAATCATCTCACAAAACCTTGACAGTCATGCCCATAAGGAACTCATTGATCAGTATATCGATCAGCTAGGAGAAGCCTAATGGACAAGAAAACAGCAAAGGTCATTGAAAAGTACAGCATGCCTTTTGTCCAATTAGTGATTGAAAAAGGAGAAGAGGACCGGATTTTTTCAGACTTGGATCAAATCAAGCAAGTCGCAGAAGAAACGGGTTTACCTTCTTTTTTAGCTCAGGTGGCAGTCGATGAGTCAGATAAGGAAAAAACAGTTCGTTTCTTTCAAGACTCTGTGTCACCTTTAATGCAAAACTTTATTCAAGTTCTGGTTTACAATCACAGAGCAAATCTTTTTTATGAAGTAATTGCAGATTGTTTGAATCGCCTTGAAAAAGAGACCAATCGTTTTGTAGTCACGATTTCTTCAGCTCATCCTTTAACAGATGAACAGAAGGAACGTCTGCTCCCATTGATAGAGAAAAAAATGTCTCTGAAAGTGCGGAGCGTCAAAGAACAAATTGATGAAGGACTCATTGGTGGTTTTGTCATTTTTGCTAATCACAAGACAATTGATGTGAGTATTAAACAACAACTTCGAGTTGTTAAAGAAAATTTGAAATAGAAAGTGGTGTTCTTTTGGCAATTAACGCACAAGAAATCAGCGCTTTAATTAAGCAACAAATTGAAAATTTCAAACCCAATTTTGATGTATCTGAAACAGGTGTTGTAACCTATATCGGGGACGGAATTGCGCGTGCTCACGGCCTTGAAAATGCCATGAGTGGGGAGCTGTTGATTTTTGAAAACGGCTCTTATGGGATGGCGCAGAACTTGGAGTCAACAGACGTTGGGATTATCATCCTAGGTGACTTTACAGATATTCGTGAAGGCGATACCATTCGCCGTACAGGTAAAATCATGGAAGTTCCTGTTGGTGAGAGCCTTATTGGACGTGTTGTGGATCCACTTGGTCGTCCAGTTGACGGTCTTGGAGAAATCCATACTGATAAGTCTCGTCCAGTAGAAGCGCCGGCTCCTGGCGTTATGCAACGTAAGTCTGTATCAGAACCATTGCAAACAGGTTTGAAAGCTATTGACGCGCTTGTACCGATTGGTCGTGGTCAACGTGAGTTGATTATCGGTGACCGTCAGACAGGGAAAACAACCATTGCAATTGATACAATCTTGAACCAAAAAGGGCAAGATATGATCTGTATCTATGTAGCGATTGGACAAAAAGAATCAACAGTTCGTACGCAAGTAGAAACACTTCGTCAGTATGGTGCCTTGGATTACACAATCGTTGTGACTGCCTCTGCTTCACAACCATCTCCATTGCTCTTCCTAGCTCCTTATGCTGGGGTTGCTATGGCAGAAGAGTTTATGTACCAAGGCAAGCATGTTTTGATCGTATATGATGATCTTTCAAAACAAGCGGTCGCGTATCGTGAGCTTTCCCTCTTGCTTCGTCGTCCACCAGGTCGTGAAGCCTTCCCAGGGGATGTTTTCTATCTTCACAGCCGTTTGCTTGAGCGCTCAGCTAAAGTTTCTGATGAACTTGGTGGTGGATCTATTACAGCCCTACCATTTATCGAGACACAAGCGGGAGATATCTCTGCCTATATCGCAACCAACGTGATTTCTATCACTGACGGACAAATCTTCCTTGGTGATGGTCTCTTCAATGCGGGTATTCGTCCAGCCATCGATGCGGGTTCATCTGTATCCCGTGTAGGTGGTTCTGCACAAATCAAAGCCATGAAGAAAGTAGCTGGTACACTTCGTATCGACCTTGCTTCATACCGTGAGTTGGAAGCCTTCACTAAGTTTGGTTCTGACTTGGATGCAGCAACACAGGCTAAGTTAAACCGTGGACGTCGTACTGTGGAAGTATTGAAACAACCTGTTCATAAACCACTACCTGTTGAGAAACAAGTAACCATTCTCTATGCTTTGACACATGGTTTCTTGGATACGATTCCAGTAGATGACATTGTTCGTTTTGAGGAAGAGTTCCATACTTTCTTTGATGCACAACATCCAGAGATTTTGGAAACTATTCGTGAAACAAAAGACTTGCCAGATGAAGCAGTCTTGGATGCTGCGATTACAGAGTTTCTCAATCAATCCAGCTTCCAATAAGAATAGAGGTGTCAGATGGCAGTATCTCTAAATGATATTAAAACAAAAATCGCCTCAACCAAAAATACGAGTCAAATCACTAATGCCATGCAAATGGTATCGGCTGCCAAGTTAGGTCGCTCTGAAGAAGCAGCGCGCAACTTTCAAGTTTACGCTCAGAAGGTCCGTAAGCTTTTGACGGATATTCTGCATGGTAACGGATCTGGTGGTTCAACCAATCCGATGCTCATCAGTCGCCCAGTTAAGAAAACAGGCTATATCGTTATCACTTCAGACCGTGGCTTGGTTGGAGGTTATAATGCTTCCATCCTTAAAGCCGTTATGGAGTTGAAAGAAGAATACCATCCAGATGGTAAAGATTTTGAGATAATCTGTATCGGTGGTATGGGAGCTGATTTCTTTAAGGCTCGAGGTATTCAGCCAATCTATGAACTACGTGGCTTGGCAGATCAGCCTAGTTTTGATGAAGTTCGTAAAATTATTTCAAAAACGATTGAGATGTACCAAAACGAACTTTTTGATGAATTATACGTCTGCTACAACCATCATGTCAATACTCTCACAAGTCAAATGCGTGTGGAACAAATGCTTCCGATTGTTGACTTGGATCCAAATGAAGCGGATGAAGAGTATAGCTTGACATTTGAGTTGGAAACGAGCCGTGATGAGATTCTAGAGCAATTGTTGCCACAGTATGCTGAAAGTATGATTTACGGGGCTATTATCGATGCCAAGACAGCTGAAAATGCTGCAGGTATGACAGCCATGCAAACGGCGACCGATAATGCCAAAAAGGTCATCAATGATTTGACAATCCAGTATAACCGTGCTAGACAGGCGGCGATTACACAAGAAATTACAGAAATCGTAGCGGGGGCTAGTGCCTTAGAATAAGGCTTTGCCTCCCTCGTATTAAAATGAACTTATACTCAATGAAAATCAAAGAGCAAACTAGGAAGCTAGCCGCAGGCTGTACTTGAGT